>JAZKSQ010000209.1:0-2585 GCA_036625995.1 Thermoplasmatota archaeon
TCTTTAGACTTTTATTTGGTAAGAGAGATGTAAAAAAATATTTTTTATTTTTAAGGAGAAAATATTTGATTAAAATTTATTTTTTATGTTTTTTTTTAAATGGATACGTTTATTTTATCTTATTTTGATAGAAATGTTGGACTTTTTTGGTTATAGACTCTCTTTTTTTTGATTTTTTTCTGTTCGAAGGATTTATATAATTTAATTTTCTTAAATTAACCTATATATTTAGATTTTGGTTTTTAGGGAGGAATCTTAAAAAAATGGAAAAAAAGGTAATTAGAAGATACTGTACGATTACTATAGCACTTGTTTTTCTGTCTTTGATTTTTACACCAACTTTCTCTACAACTTTATCGAATGGTTTAACTGAAAAGGATGGTTTTAAAAAAGATGTCTTAGAGCTATCTGAACCTCTGAGTTTAAATATATCTATAGAAAAAGCTATATGTCGTAGAAGGTCTGTAAGAGAGTTTACAGGTGAAGGCATTAATGAAGATGAACTATCTACGATTTTATGGCATGCATATGGATTTACCGAAAAAGAAGACAGAGTTATCCATAGTTTAACAGATGAATATCCTATTAAATTATATGTTCTCAATGAAAATGGTGTATTTCTATACGAACCTGAGATACATAGACTGATAAAATATCGAAGCTTCGATGGTACATGGATTGGGCAATATGATACAGCGACCGTTAAGATAGCTTTGGTATGGGATAAAGAGAAATGTAGCAACGAAAATTTAGCCGGGGGAGAGATAGGTGAGATCGGTCAGAACATATATTTTTCATGTAATGCTCTAGATCTTGGAACGGTTACTACGGCTACTAAAGTAAATCAACTTTATTTCACCGGTCTTCCATCAAACGAAAAACCTCTTATCATTATGCCTATAGGACATCCTAAAGAACCATACAGTTTTAGATACAAATCAATAACATCGGATCTTTTATCTATTGAAAATTCAACAATGTCTTTTACCGAGGCTGTAACTGATAGAAGTGAAACTATAGCCTGGAAAAATACTGGCCTTACACCTCGACAGCAAACTCAGATATTATGGTCTGCTTATGGATCCTCCTATTATATTGATGAGATCAACGATAGAAGACATAGAACCGTACCCAGCTCCCATGGTACTTACCCTTTTGAAATATATTTTGCCAACAACACTGGTATATATAGATACCACGGTAGATCGCATACAATAACAGAAATTAAAAAAGGTGATTTTAGAAAAGAAATAGCAGATTCAACAAAAGAATTCATTTCCAATGCTTCTTTAATTGTTATACCGGTTTTAAACACTACCGATATAAATGAGAGATATCTATGGGCATGGTACTATGAGGCAGCTGCTTCATCTTATAATGTTATGTTAGAAAGTACGGCCTGGAATTTATCTTCAAACATAATAATAGATACAGATAAAGAAGATTTAAACTCCCTCTTTGGGTTAAAAAACGAGAATAAGTTACCGGTATTTGCTGTACCAGTTGGAAAACATAGAAATGTCGACAATCAGCCACCAACAATTACGATAGATCAACCTACAGAAGGACTATATTTTTTAGGTAGAAAGATAACTGATTTGGAAAACATTTGGATAATCGGCCCATATCAGGCGGAAATTTCATCTGAGGAGGAGTTCTGTTTTAAATCCATGAATATTTATGTAGACGACAAAGCAATAGCACATACCACAAATCAAAATGTTAGTATAAGTTTGCCATCTGCTTTTTTCTCATTTAACAAGGAATTGAAGATTAAAGCCTATGATTATGAAAGAAAAAACTGTGTTAAATCCTTGGAATATTTTAAATTGATATAAAAACCCTAATTTTTTCTTTTTTTTTATTTGTTCAAAATAGTGTTTCTTTTAGTTGGTTTGCGTTTTGATACATAGTATAATTATTGAACATACAGTATATCTGATCGTATCGTTTGGTTAGTTTTTTGATTTTTTCTGCTATTTTTTCTATTTCTTTTTTTGAGTAATCATAATTGTAGTTGTATTCGTTTTCATTTAGTCCATGTAGACGGATATAACAGGTTGAATTTTTTGAGAGTGGTTTTCTTCTCATTATATCTACAATATGTACGAGATCAAGTTGGTTGCATATTTCTTTTATTTTAGATGGATTTTTATTCCAGTTTCCACGTGGCTCCCATCCTATGCTTAGGTTTCCGTGGTTGATTTTTTCGAAAAACTTTTTGATGTTTTCAATGTTTTTTTGTTTGCATTCAAAGCTTTTTGGTGTCTGAAAAACTATTAATTGTGCTTTTAATGCTTCAGCTCGTTTTTTTGTCTCTTTCCAGGCATTTATAACCTGGGTGTTGGGTTTGAAATATCCGAAATTATTTTTTTGTTTGCTGGTTAATTTTTTCTTTTTTTTATGCCATATAGGACTACTGGTAGGATGTGTTATCGCCTGCCATGCTTTCATGGTGAACTCGAAATCTTTTGTTACTTCTTTTCTCCATCTTTTCGTGGTTTTAACCATGGGTAGTTTATAGAAAGTACGGTTAAGTTCTAAATTTTTAAAATCGTGGCTGAATGCTTGTAGTTTATTTTTAT
>JAZKSQ010000210.1:0-2577 GCA_036625995.1 Thermoplasmatota archaeon
AGTAAAGATGTTTAAATTATCAAAGATTTTTAAAAGAAGTATCCCCAGGCTGATAAAAACTGCATCTAAAGGATAGCCAAAAAAGGCTTCATCGCTGTAACTTGATACAAAGCACAGGAAATTTGAAGCGTTGGAATCTTTCATTGAGGGTATTTTATCAGCTAATTTCTCAGATATATTTTTTCTAGTTTTATCTCTGTTTTTTATTAAGTCAAAAATTTTGTCGGTTTTAAACACGCCTTGTTTTTTTAAATCATAAGCGAGAGATAAAGCCTCTTTTTCCTCACCTTTTTTTATCGCCGTATTTAGTTTGCTTAGATTTTCTGTAATTTTTTCAACATTTTCAACTCTCATCCGGCTAGAAGTCTTATCTACTCCGTTTAATCCTTTTACCTGTGTCACTATCTTTGCTGTTTCAGAAGAATTTCCATAGGTATGGTTAGAATTAGTTTTTTGTATTTGACCAAACACTACGGGATTAAAAATTGCAACAAAAAATACCGTTATTAATAGAATCGTAATGACTTTCTTTTTCATAGATACCAATCTCAAATTAAAAGACGGTATGTATAATATAATAACCATTTTAGTATATAAATACTATGGAAATAGTTTTCAGTCGAAATATACACCACTTAATAACATAGCATACCGAAACAATTGTTTTGACAAAAGATATCATCCTTCCAAAATACTTGGGCCTAGTATAATCAAATATCAGCCACTATATTTGCCAGTAGGCTATCATTATCATCAGTTTTCCTATCCAACATCTTTTAATGTTAATCTAAAATAAACTATTTTTTTTCTCATTTTCTTATATTTTTATCGTAATTTTTCCCTAATCTTTTGTAGATCACAGTCAAATATTTTACAGATGATTTTATCGAGAATATGATTATTTTTTTCCATTGAAAAACTACGTCGGTATGTATCATCGGTGATCTGTGTAAGTAAATTGATGTCACATAGATGACCAAGATAATTTCTGATGGTTTCTTCAGATAGTTCTGGAAAATCATGTAGGATTTGTATAGGTCGCCTAGTTTTTTCGTTCAAAAAAGACTGGAGAATCAAAGCTTCTTTTATTATTGTTGTATAGGATTTGATTTTTTCATTTTGTAAAAAAATAGTTTTTAATTCTTTGTTTTCTTTTTTTAAAAGTGAACACTTATTGTCTTTTTTCTCTATCTTTTTTTTGAATTGTTCTCTTTGTTTCAGTAGGTTTCTTTTATTTCCTTGGATAAGTTTATTTTTTTCTTCTAATTCAGATAGTTGATTCCTTAACTGTTGGTTTTCCTTGATTAATCTTTCATTTTCTTGGGAGGTTGCCTTTAATTTTTTGTTTTTATCTTTGAGTTTGTCAATTTTTTCATCATAATGCGCTCTCTTGGTTTGTGATTGTTTCATCTCTTGTTTTTTGTCAAGCATATCTTGTTTTAATGATTCAATTTTGGTTTTATGTTTCTTAGTAGTCATAAAAAACAGCGTTAGGGTTAAAGCTAAAGTAACTATTAAGAGCAAAAGTAACCACATTTTTCTATCACCTTTTTTTCCTATATATTTATTCAACTTGTTTTTAATCTTACGTTATATGAAAAATATTTTTTTTACTATTTGATTATCGGTTCTATAAAAGGAAAGCAGAGAAAAGAAAACGGATGGTGCTGGGTGTAGGCCGTAAGCCTCCTTCTGTTTTTATTTGACGGCATTCTACTTAGCGCCCTACCTATGGATACAATACGGGTCTGAACAACCCTATTCCAAATGTTTGGGCTTGCTCCAGGAGCGGATAGACACGTTTCACCAAATCCTAAGGAGATCTCAACACCACAAACAACGTGTCTCATTGCAATTTTTTTCCTCAGGCTGTGTCGTTTCTGCGTCACCGCAGAGGTTCTCACCTCTACCCAACTATGTTGTCATATTGTGTGGGTTTCCTGGTTCAGAGTGAGGGAGGACTTTCCTCAGCACCAAACTTAATGGCCCGTTAGCCGTCCGCACCTACTCCCAACAGTTAAATTTTTTTAAAAAAACCCCAAATATAAAATTTTCCCTTAGACCAGAGTTTAAAATGTATTATCTTATTTGTAAAGTCATCGATTGATTTATAATATTTTTTATCTATAACATATATCTAGAGGGAGACAGCTTTGGGAAAAAAAGTAGAGATTGAATATCATCAAACCACTACTTCGGATAATGCCAGACTCTGTATGAAAAGATATAAACCTAAAAACCAAAAAGCGGCTGAAAAAATACCTGTGGTTCTCTGCCATGGTCTAGTGGCGAATAAACACAGCCTTGACTACGATGACAGACAAAAAAAAGACGACTGGGAGAAATACAGTCTAGCAGCCTATTTGTGTTCAAAAGAAAACAATAACCTGGATAAAGTATTTGATATCTGGGTTCCAGAACTACGTGGTCTGAGAAGCTACCGGAATCTGTCAGATTGTGAAGAATACTGGAAACCAAAAAAATATAATTGGTGTGTAGACGACTACATAGAAAAAGACATACCAGGGATCATAAATAAAATTCAAGAAATATACAAAAGCAATACCTCGGTTTTCT
>JAZKSQ010000211.1:0-2560 GCA_036625995.1 Thermoplasmatota archaeon
ATAATTCTGATATAAGTGTTGATGCGTCATGAAGCGCGTTTATACCAGCCGAAGGGTTAGATGCATGCGCTGCTTGTCCATAAAACTCAAGTTCTAAAAGAAGTCTTCCTTCGGAACCGACGATAGTTGCAGGAAATTCGGATTTATGGATTCTTTTATGAGTAAAACAATAATCATTTTGAGTTAATAAAGGTGAGGGTTCTGTAACTATGATTAAATCATAGTCATTTAAATTAAATTCTCTGAGGAGAGTATCAGCGCCTAATGAATAAGGTGCCTCTTCTCCAAAAACACAACTTAAAAATAATTCTCCATTAATATTTTCCTTTCTCTTACAAAAAGCTAATAAAGCCATGATAGCAGCTGCGCAACCCCCCTTCATATCTGAGGCTCCTCTTCCAAAGATTTTTTCCTCTTTCTCAACACCACCAAAAGGAGGAAATTGCCATAGCTCCTCGTTTTCTACGTCAACTGTATCCAGATGACCATTTAGCATTATTTTTGGTCCGTTTCCATTTCCTATTTTAAGATAAAGATTAGAAAATTCATAATAATCTATATATGGATTTTTAACGTTTTGAAAATGAACATTAAATTTTTTTTCTTTCAGATAATCATATACATATTCATATATTTCGTTTCCTTGTTTTACTGAACTGGGAATTTTTATAAGCTGTTTAGTAAGATTTATTAATTCTTTTTTTTCATCTGATGTTAATTCTGTTTTACCGTCATTCATCATTCTTCTCCCGAATAGATCATTCTATAATACTTTTTACGAAGACCCATTTTTTCATAAAGTTTTATGGCTTTTTTATTATTAGTCTCAACGTGTAATGAAAGATCTCCATTGGTCTCCTCAATAGCTTTTTGCAATAATTGGGTAGCTATACCCCTTCCTTTTACATCTTTTCTAGTTGCAATGTAGGAAAGATGATACTTTGGAAAAAACGTTTCAAAACCTGTTCTGGACACTATAGCAATCCCTACAAGCGTTTTATGATCAAAAGCACCTAATACATATCCTTTTTCAAATGCATTTTCTACGGCTTCATCTATTTCTTCAAGTGGATCTGAAAATTCTAAAAGCCAATCATCTAACTTTTGTAGCATTTCAGAGTAAGGAATGTTTAGATCTTCTGAATTTAAGGTTCTCAGATCAATTTCTATTGTGCCGTCAGCTAGTATTATGACATGGTTTCCGTTTTCTAGTTCACCTTGTTTAGCTTTCTTCATGAAACCTGCTACAGGAAAGGAGTTTGATGTGGTAAGTTTTATTTTTTCAATATTTTTAAATTTTTTATCATATTTTCTTAATTCTTTATCTTTGATACCGATAGCTGCTCCATAAGTATCATATATTGCATTTAAGGCATCTTGACCATTATAACAGTCTAGATTTACCATATGTCTGCTGTATTCTGTTTTTTTAACATCATCAGTTTTCAGTTTTATTATTTCATTACTCTCTTTTTTATATGATTCTATAATTGCGTTTCCATTATCTGTACTTACTGCAAATATTCGTGGTAGACTATCTATATCTTCGTCGATCCAAAGATCTTTTAATCCAAGATGAATTCCAGCGATTGATGAACCATTAAAAGTTTGACAGAATATGTTATCCACTGTACCTTTTATCTGATTATTTATTTCCTTAGCTATATAAGAAAATGCATACATGTTCATTACTGTATTTGCTTGGCCGAAATTTGCGTCGTACCATCCTTTTTCTTTTGATACTTTTCTACTTTCAGCGACACTTTCCTTGTAATTTTTTCCATACTCAATTATTTTTGTATTCTCTGAACGAATCATGTCTTTTCTTGACATTTCACTTTTATTAGGTACATAAAATACACATTTGATATCGAAATATTTGGATAGATATGCGAGCGATCCCCCTATGTTTCCATAAGTGCCCATACAGATTGTATTTTTTCCCCTGGCTAAAGCGTCTCTGATTATTAGATAGGCAAGCCGATCTTCTCCGTGACCAGAAGGATTGTTTCCTTCAAGTTTTATATAGATCTTTTTTATTCCTAGTTCTTTTTCTAGTCTTCTTGCTCTTACTAGAGGTGTTTTACCTACTCTATGTTTTATTATCTCTTCTACCATTATATTTATCCTCGATGATTTAATTTTTTTTAGAAAAGAAACTATTTTTTCTTTTTGTTTATTTAAAAAAGTGTTTATTTTTTTATCATTTGATTCAATCTTTTTTTAAGATCTTCTATTTGAAAGGGTTTTTCTATGTAGTCATCTGCAAGAAAGCCTCCTGCTCTTTCAGCAACGTCGTCTGTTCTTGCAGTTAAAAACAAGATAGGTATATTTTTCCACTTTTCAGATGCTTTAATACGGTCAAATGTTTCCCATCCACTAATTCCTGGCATCATTATATCTAACAATATTGCATCGGGTATATTATTATCTTTTAATAGTTGGAGGCATTGTTCCCCACTTTTTGCTACTAATACGGTATATTTATCATCTAAACTTTCAAGTCCTTTTTTAACTGTATATGTAACATCAACGTTGTCATCGACGACCATGATGGTTT
>JAZKSQ010000212.1:0-2548 GCA_036625995.1 Thermoplasmatota archaeon
GCATCCAAGACTAAATGAATCATAGGAGGGCATAATTAATTTTTCAACACCCTAAGTTTCCATTTAAATGACGAAAGATTTATAATAAAAAAGTTCGTATATATTTTTATAGATGTTTTTATGGGAGAAGAAACCAAGTTTATGTTGAAGGAAAAACGGACGATAACCTTTTTTGTATTATTTTTTCTCGTTGGTAGTGGCTTTTTACCTTTTTTAAACTTTGAAGCAGGCATCTGTGCTGAAAACACTTCTAATAACACCTTGTATGTTGGTAAATCTGGTAATTTTAGTAGTATACAAGCTGCGATAGATGCTGCAACTACTGGTGACACGGTTTTTGTTTACGGCGGAGTATATAAAGAAAAGATTTTTATTGATAAGCCGTTGAGTCTGGTTGGCGAGGATAGAAACACGGCTGTTATTGACGGCAGTAATTCTTCGTTTACATTGATAGAGATTGATGCTTCAGATGTGGCTGTAGATAATTTTACCCTACAAAATACGTCGTCTTCTGGGTATAGCCAGGCTTTTTATATCTTTAATGAAAACTTTCATATCGCTAATTTTAGTATATCTGGATGTATCATTAAAAATAACGGAAAAGGTCTTTGTCTCAGAAATGTCACGAATATAACTATCTTTAACTGTCATATCTATGATAATATAGGCAACTCAGTTTTGGGTGAACATGTAAATAGGTTTAGGATAGAAGAGTGTCTAATCCATGATAATGGCGAACCAGTAGGCGGAGAGTGGGTTAGGGCTGGGGGAATTGATCTTGAGTATCCTTGTTTTGATTTGAAGGTTTTTGATTGTAATATTTCTGATAATGTTGGATTTGGCATTTGTTTTGGTGATGCTACTAACTGTGTAATTGAGGATAATAGGATATGTAACAATAGTTTTGAAGGTATACAAGTATATAGGGTAAAAAATTCATCAATCAGCAACAATGATATTTTTTATAATAGTGACGGCGGTGTACTTTTGGGGGGAAAAAGAACTAGAAATGTAACAATTTCTCATAATAATATTGCATATACTGGTTATTATACAGATAGTCTTTTATCTGCAGGGGTTTTTTTAAACAGGTGCCATGGCGGTGTCTCTATTTTAAGTAATAATATAACCAGTAACAGTAGGAATGGATTGTTTTTACTTAATTCATATGATAATGTTATAAGGGATAATATTTTTGTCGGTAATGACTGTAATGCGTTTTTTATTGCGGATAGATTTTTTCAGGGGAATACTATTAGACATAATTATTGGGATGAATCTCGTTTTCTTCCTTATCCATTTTTTGGTTTTGTATTGTCTAAGATGGTTCCTATCCCTTGGGTTGACTTTGATTGGAATCCTTCGATATAACGTATTTTTATACTAAATAATTTTTCGTATTTTATATAATTTTAATCAATTTTTTATTTTATCCAGTAGTTCGAGAGGTAGAATTCTGTTCACCAGATTTTAAAAATCTATAAGGAAGAAACTAATTTCAATATTTCCGAATAAATCTTTTTTTAGGCTTATTTTGGCCACCTTCCAAAGTACTCTTATCTCCCAAAATTTTAAATAAAGTTAACTATATCCCCGTAGACTGGGTATACTATTGTGAAAATTGGGAGGAAAAGAATGAAAAAGATATTTACTTATCTTTTGGTTATATTATGTGTCGCGTCGGTTATTTCAACAAATTTTGTTATAAAAACAATTAAAGCTCAAGATACAGAACCTTTATTTATAGAACTTGATGAAGAGTGGAGTTCTAAAGCCAAATATATCGTGGATGGAAAAGATTATTTTGGAATATCTTTGGGTGTTAAAGCATACATGTATGCTAAACCCAATCAAAAATGGGGATATTCTTTTAGGGTTGCTGCCACTTCCGTAGTTAATGATGCCAGGGATAAATGGTACAATAGCGGAATGACCATTATTGAAGATGATAGTGCCAATTTGGATGAAGAAGGATTAGTGAATACCCATAGTACTCAAGCTTATAATTATAGTACAAAGGATAGTGATAGCGTAG
This sequence comes from Thermoplasmatota archaeon, assembly GCA_036625995.1. Classification (GTDB taxonomy): domain Archaea; phylum Thermoplasmatota; class E2; order DHVEG-1; family DHVEG-1; genus JAZKSG01. The sequence goes on from JAZKSQ010000212.1 coordinate 2,036, forward strand.
ATGATGAAGACATTAAAGACGCTATAGATGTCTCACTAGTAGCAGCTAGTGCGTTGCCTTATGTTGGTATTGGACTTCTTCCAATGGAGATTGCTCAAGCGTTAAAAGATACAGACACAACAAGTTTTTTAATGCCTCAAGGAGTCCTTCATAAGGAGAGTTATGGTACAGCATGGTATGATGTAACAGCTACCCCAGAGGAACCATTTTGGATCGAGTTTAATTTAGCTTCATCAATTTTTGCCAATGTAGAAGACGGTTATGTTTACTCTATAACTAGTTTAAATGGAAAAGATCAAGCAAACGTGGAAGGAGAGGGGAAGATAAGGATAAAAATTACACCACCTGAGCCTGCAGATTTGGTAGCAAAAGAGGCCTACATCAGTGAAGAACCAAAAGACAAAGATACTGAAATAACTAATAAAAACGCAGAGGATTATGAAAACCAACAAGTTTATTTGAATTTTGAATACAAAAATACAAATATAGAACCTCCCAGTGAACATGATGTAG
>JAZKSQ010000021.1:0-13656 GCA_036625995.1 Thermoplasmatota archaeon
TGGAAGAACTTTAATCTGGAATATTATGAGTCGTTTGGAGGAGATAGCTTAAAAAAAGTAAATTATTTTTTGATATAATGAAAAAAATCAAAAGTTTTATTACAAATGATTTACAGGTTTTTTATATAGAATTATTTTAAATTTTATAGGATAAGGAGAATAAATATTTATGATTAGGATAGGCCCAGCAGGAATACCTTTATCATGTAAAGGAAGAACAAACAAAGATGGCATAGTTTATACAAAAAAGATATTGGATCTTAACGCTATGGAAGTTCAATTTGTTCGTGGTCTTTATGTGATGAAGGATGAAGAAGCCGATTTTTTAAAAGAATATGCAGCAAACTATGATATAGAATTACATGTCCATGCCCCGTATTATATAAACCTAGCGAGCAGTGAAGAAGCCGAATTTAGTATCGAGAAAATTATGTTCGCTGCAAATTTAGGAAAAAAAATGGGTGCAGAGAATATAATCATACATCCAGGATATTATGGTGAAAGAAGCAAGACAGAAACAAAAAAACAGGTAGTAAAAAATATAGGAAAACTCAATAAATTATTTAAAGAAGAAGAAATCGATTCCAAGATCGCGATTGAAACAATGGGTAAACAAGAAGTATTTGGTAGTCTAGAAGAAATAATTGATGTATGCAAAAAGACAAAAAATACGGTACCCGTCTTAAATATTGGACATATACATGCACGTGGTGACGGATGGATCAAAGAAAGAAAAGATTATGAAAAAATATTCGAAAAAGTAAAACCTCTCAAATTAGACCACTATCTTATACATATCACCGGTGTAATCTATCATAAAGGAAATGAATTGCATCACCTACCTCTTAAAAAAAGCGATCTTGATATCAAGCCACTGATAGATATCATACTCGATAATAACTATAACGTCACACTGATATCTGAATCGCCTTTAAGGGAACATGATGCAGTATCAATCCGTCTTAAAGTAGAGAAAGCATTAGCTAAAAGATCAAATTTGGATCAGATTGATTTTAGAGATCTATCCCAGATAGTATGACAAAAGAAAAGACTTTTAGAAAATCAATAAATTATATTCAAGACAAATTAGATAGTATCTTAGAAAAAGTTTCAGATGATGATATTAAGAAAATAAAAAAGCTTTTTTTAGATGCAGATAGAATATTTCTTTACGGAGCTGGGAGATCTGGTCTAGTAGCAAAAGCTTTTGCTATAAGATTAGTCCATCTAGGTTTTCAAGCTTTTGTCATAGGCGAAACTATAACAGCCCCAGTTAGAAAAGGTGATTTAGTACTTGTGATATCGGGAACTGGCACTACTATACCGGTTGTTATGACTGCTCAGATTGCTAACGATCTAGAAGCCGAAATAGTTTCTATCACTGCTAATGAAAAATCTGATTTAATCAAATATTCGGATGTTTCTCTAGTTATTAAAGCATTATGTAAAGAGAAAGAAAGAAAAAAATTTGCTCCATTGGGAACTTTGTTTGAATCTTCGGCATGGGTCCTACTGGATGGGATAGTGGCTGATTTAATGTCTAGCAAAGAAGAAACTGAAGAGAGTATGCGTAAAAGACACGCGACTCTTGAATAAAAAAAATTTAGCCATGAGTTCGATAAAGACCATCTTCTTCAGCTATTTTTTCAAATTTAGAATCTATCTTTTTTTGTTTATCGGCTAATTCCCTTTTGATATCGTAATAGTTTTCTCTAGAATGACATACTGATCCTTTTACAGGAATTTTTATACCCAAATCTTTTTTTCCTTTTATAGCCTCGTTCATTATCTTGTTAGGTTTTACTCCTTTTTTAAGGTGATTTAAAATTTTTTTAAAGTTACCTTGAATTATTCCGAAATCACCGCTAGGTTTACTCATACGGTTTTCTACATGTTCATCTACTCTTTTAGCTATCTTGCCACCTACTCCTTTGAGGGTATAAGGATTTTTCTGATACTCTTTTAAAAGATACATGCCTGTCTTCGGATGAAAAAGGTAGTAGTCATTTGAAAAATTTTTATAGTCTTTTCCGAAAACTGCTTTCCAGTTTTTAGGATAACGTTTCCCGGCTTTTATGATATCTTTTAGTGTTTCTCCTCTAGATTTTATAGTTGTCATAACTTGATAAAATAAATTAAATTCATCCTATATAAATATCATTGAACCTTTATGAATTTACTAAAAAAAAAAATGAGTTTGTAATAATTTCCACCAAAAAAGAGAAAAAAGAATTTCTTTATATGTTTACCCAAACGATGTTTATTTCTTGGGGCACATTTTTTTTAACCTTATTTTTTTTCTTTTTCATTTTTTTAGCCTTCCTCATTTTTTTAAACTATATCTTTGGACCTTCTTCCTAATTTTTTAGCTCTATTTCCTACAACCGATCTTTTCACTATTTTTTGAATCGTGTGAGCCTCTTTTTTATTTGATATTTGACCTACGATCATCATATTTTTTTCACCATCCTTACAATATAGCTTTGTATGACCTGCTTAAAAGGCGTTGTTATACAACTCTATCCTACCTTGTTTACATCTGTTATCTAAAAAAATATTTAATTTTTTCATTCGATAATCAAAATTTTTTCATAGAATTAAAAAAATTTGAACTAATTTAATTGAAAAATAGAAAAAAACAGTTTATTTTCTTTTTTTTTATTCAAATATGTTTTTAATCATCCATTCTGGATCGAAGCGAATTAGATCTTCGTATTTTTGTCCAACGCCTAAAAACAATAGTGGTTTTCCTATCGTATATGCAACTGATAAAGCACTTCCTCCTTTAGCGTCAGTATCCACTTTTGTTAAAATCAATATTTACTGTTTCGTTGAAACGTTTAGCCTGTTCGACTGCATCATTTCCAGCTAATGCGTCACCTACAAACAATATTAGGTCTGGACTGGCTACCCTTTTAATTTTGGACATTTCATCCATAAGATTCGAGTTTGTTTGTACTCGTCCTGCGGTATCTAGCAAGATTACATCCTTATGTTTAGATTTAGCATGTTCTATTGCATCATAAGCAACAGCTGCGGGGTCAGCGCCTGGCCCATGTTTAATTAGTTTTACTCCTACATCATCTGCAATAATTCCTAATTGTTCAATGGCTCCAGCTCGGAAAGTATCGCCAGCTGCCATAACAGAAGAAAAATTTTTTTTCTTAAGGTATGTAGCCATTTTTCCAATAGAGATAGTCTTTCCGCTACCGTTTACTCCGACAAACATGATTACGATAGGTTTCTTTGTCTTTTTTAAAAATTAATCAAAGTCGAAATCAGTTGATCTTAGGACATTGGTAACTGCTTCTTTCAGCACTTTTTCGATTAATTCGCTCATCTCAGATTTTCGTATGGATATACTCTTAAGTTGTTCCTTTATATCTCTTTTAATAGATTCAATAACAGAATAGGCTACATCGGATTCGAGAAGCCCTATTTCAAGATCCCATAATAAATCATCTAACTTTTCATCACTTATTTGTCTACCGGTTTTTTTGCCTTTTTTAACTATGTCTTCGATGCTTTTCTTTGTTTTTAGAGTATGTTCTAACTCGGTTTCAATGGTGCCTTCGATTTTTTGATCTTCTTTCTTTTTTTGTTTTTCTCTTTGTTCTTTTCTTTTTTTCCTTAATTTTTCTTCTGATATTTTTTTATCTGTATTATCTGTCTTTTTTGTTTCAATTTTTTCATCGGGAGAAATTGTTTTCTTTTTCTTTCTTTTTGATTCTTTTTCAATTTTAGTATCTATTTCAGCTTCAAGTTCGTCTTCGAATTTTTTTAGTTTTTTTTTCAAAAATTTAAACATTTTTTATTCAGAACCTAAATGATTTGTTTATTTCAAAAAAAAATTTTAGGTTTGTTGGTTTGCTTGTCTTTCTTCGTACATCATTTCTCTTGCTTTTTTTTCTATTTTATCTGATTCTTTTTGTATCTGTTCCATCGTGTTATTTAGTTGTTTTTGATGTCCTTTTAGTTCCTCTATTCTTTGTTCTATTTTTCTTATCGTGTCTTCTGATTTTTTTTCTGCGACGATGCCGCCTCCAATGTCTACCAGGAATTTTGATGGATCTTCAGTTGTAGCATTTATATATGTTCCGCCTCCGATAGGCAGTAACATATCCTTTTTTTCTTTTTTGTCACCTAATTTTTTTACAGTTTCTTTTGCTTGTCTATAGTCATTTATCGCTTGGTTAAGATAGTTGTATTGTTGTTCAAGTGATTCTAGTTGTTTTTTATATCTTTCTATTAGTGCATAATATCTTTGAAGTTCTCCTTGGTTTGCCATAAAAAATCTTACCTCATAATTTTTTTCAATATTGCTTTTCTTTATTCTTATAGACTACTTTTTTTCTAAACAAGAAGGTGTTATTAATGTATTTTCTTTGAATGGATTCTATATTAAATCATTTTCTCTGTTTTTTTTCGGAATTCTTCTGCGATTTCATCCGCTATTTTTTTAGTATCTGCCTCTGATGTTATCCTGATTAGAGGGCTGGTATTCGACGCGCGTATTAGCACCCAACCTTTATCTAATTTTATTCTGATTCCGTCAAGTGTATTTACTTCTTGGTATTCTATTTTAAGTTTTTCTATTAGTTTTTCTATTGTTTTGAATTTTTTTTCTTCTGAACATTTTACTTCTAATTTGGTTATTGGATAAGAAGGTATTTCTTTTAATAGATTTGAAAGACTCTGTTTTTTATTGTCTAGTATTTCAGCGATTTTTAGTGGAACAATTAATGCGTCATCAAATAGGAAATATTCTGGTAGGATTATGTGTCCTGAAGACTCAATTCCTAATGGGGCTTTTTCTTTTTTTGCATGCAGAGTTAGGAATGTATGTCCTACTGGTATTCTTTTTATTTTGTATCCTAGGGGTTTTAATTGTTCATCTATTGCTTTTGAACATTCTACGTTGGCGACTATAGTTCCTTCTTTTTTTTCAAGACCATGTTTAGCTATTATTATTCCTGTTTCATCAGAGGTGAGTATTTTCCCGGTATCATCTACTATGACTGATCTATCACCGTCTCCGTCAAAACCGACTCCGAAGGCACAGTTTTTTTCGGTAACGGTTTTTTTTAATTTTGTAAGGTTTTTGGGTTTCGGGTCAGATGGTCTTTTTGAAAAAGAAGGATCAGGTTTACAGTAGACTGATATTAGATTTATTCCTAAGGTTCTAAAAATTTTTGGTGCTGAAAGGGTCATACTGGCTCCTCCGCAATCAACAGCGACTTTCATGTTGTTTTTATAGTTAAAATTATTTTTAAAATAGTTTGTATAGCTAGATTCAGGATTAATTCTTTCGACTTTTCCAATTTTATCCCACTCTTCAAGCATGTATTCTTTGTTTAAAGTAATGTCTCTTATACGTCTTAACTTTTCTTCAGGGAATCCAACTCCGTCGCTATAATAAAACTTTATCCCGTTCCATTCAGGGGGTAGATGACTGGCTGTAATAAAAGCAATTAGATTTTTTTTAAGCTCCCATCCTTTATATAGGGTTTGTCCAAATGAGGTTGTACCTGTATAGCTTACATTTATTCCTGATGCTGTTAATCCAGATATGAAGCTATATGCTAAAGGTATACTGGAGTTTCTGATGTCATTTCCCAATGCTATATTTGTTCCGTTCATTTGTTTTTTTACATATGTACCGGTGGAAAGACCGATTTTATAAAAGGTGTAGCAATCTATATCTTTTTTGTATATTCCTCTGATGTCATAAGCTCTGAAAATATGTTTTGGTATTTTTTTTGACATGTAATCTTTTTCTGAAATATTTAGTTGATATAAAAAGTTGATTAAATAATTTTAGAAAAATATTGAAAAAAAGATATTTTTTTAGGGTTTTATTTTTTTTTAGGTCTTTATTATGTTTCCAATTTGTTTTTTTGGATAACCTTCAGGTATTTCTTGATTCCATATTGCTTTATTTTCAATTTCAGTATTTGCGTCTACCTTTTCATAATCTCCTATAACTGAGTTTTTGAGTGTTGAGTTTTTGCCGATTTTGGTTTTTTCTCCGATTACGCAATTAGTTATTTTTATGTTGGATTCTATTTCTGCGTTGTTGTATATCACGCTTGATTTAATTTTTGTGTTTTCACCGATTTTTATGTTGTTCCCCATAGTACATTTCTTAATTTGTCCTTTTATTTCATTTTTTTGTCCTATATAGTTTTTTAAATCTTTTTTATCTAACAGGAAGTTATGTACTTTAAGATAGCTGCTTATTCTTCCTATATCCATCCAGTATCCCTGGAATTTATATCCATAAAATCTTTCTGTATCTTTGATTATTTTTGGAAAAATCTCTTGTTCCATCGATACTAGTTTTCCTTTTGGTATGTAATCGAGTACTTCTTTTTCTAGGAAATATGCGCCTGCATTTATGAGATTTGATGGTGCATCTTCTGGTTTGGGTTTTTCTACGAATCCAACAATGTTTCCATCTTTTTTTACATCTGCTACTCCAAATTCTGATACATTATCTACAGGCCAAAGTGAGATGGTAGCAGCAGAGTTTTTTTTCTTATGGAATTTTATCATCTCTGAGAGTTTTAAAGAACATATGATGTCACTGTTCAAGACTAGGAAAGGACCTGTTAAATGTTCTTCAGCGAATTTAACAGCTCCTCCTGTTCCAAGTGGTTTTGGCTCGTCGTTTACAACAAGTTCTCTTCCAAAATCATGTTCTTTGAAATATTCTTCAATTTGATTTTTACGATAGTTTACCGCAAGTATTACTTTATCTACTTCTGCTGGGAGATTATCCGCAATATAGGAGATCATCGGTTTGTTTAGTATAGGTAATAAAGGTTTAGCTCGCGTATAGGTTAAAGGTCTTAATCTTGTCCCAAATCCTCCTGCTAATATTATTGCTTCCATGAATCTATCTTTCCTCCGGTTTAATAATAATCAATGTCTCTTATGTAATTACATATGCCATACTAATATATTTTTCATGAAAAAAATAGTCGAAAGGTAAGAAACTACCCAAAAAAAATAAATTATTTCATTAAAACTCCGGCCAGGTTTTTTTTCAGATTGAAGAAAAAATAAGGAATTTTTTTGAAAAATCTCGGTTTTTATTTTCTAAGTTCATTATTATGAATTTTTTGATAATAATAAGATTATTTTTACATTATGGGGAAACATTTTTAATTAAAGTCGACTTGGAGGATATAATACTATGAAGATTGTACCTGATACCAGCGTAATAGTCGACGGAAGAGTTACTTGCAAAGTGGAAAATGATGGAGAAATTGGAATAGCTGAGGTTATAATTACTGAATCTGTTTTAAGTGAACTTGAAGCACAAGCTAACAGGGGACAAGAGACCGGTATGAGTGGCCTTGAAGAAATTCAGAAACTAAAACAAATGGATAATGAGAAAAAGATTAAGTTGTCATTCAAGGGTGAAAGACCTACTTACAGTCAGATAAAGCTTTCTTCCAGCGGCGAAATCGATGCAATGATAAGACAAACTGCGTTGGAAGAAAACGCTGTTTTAATGACAAGTGATATAGTACAGGCTGAAATAGCTAAAGCCAAGGGGATCAAGGTTGAATATTTAAAACCAGAGGAAGTAAAAAAAGAGACGGCTAAAGAAATTTGGGATTATTTCAAAGAAAATGTAATGTCAGTTCACCTAAAAGAAGGGACTATTCCTCAAGCTAAGACAGGTAAACCGGGAAATATTGTTATGGAAAAAATTGATGAAAAACCCATAACTAATACCGAGATACGTCACTTAGCACAGGAAATTGTAGAAACTGCACGTAGATCTTCTGAAGGTTTTATAGAATACGATAAAAGTGGTGGGACAGTAGTTCAGCTTAAGGAATTAAGGATAGTAATATCACAGCCTCCTTTTTCTGATGGTTTTGAAATTACAGCTGTTAGAGCTATTGCCCATTTATCATTAGATGATTATGATCTTTCAGATGAACTTAAAGATAGAATAGGTGAAAAAAGAAGAGGTGTATTAATAGCAGGTGCCCCTGGTGCAGGGAAAAGTACTTTAGCTCAGGCTGTAGCAGAATATCTATTAGAGAAAAAGTATGTAGTAAAAACTATGGAACAACCACGTGATCTTCAGGTTCCAGATGAGATTACCCAATATAGCTCTCTTGACGGAGAAATTGAAAATACCGCGGATTTGTTATTGCTTGTTAGACCTGACTATACTATTTTTGATGAGGTTAGAAAAACCCCTCATTTCAGAGTATTCGCAGATATGAGATTAGCCGGAGTAGGAATGATTGGTGTTACGCATGCAAATAGAGCCATAGATGCCCTGCAAAGATTGATTGGTAGGGTAGAACTTGGGATGGTACCGCAGGTAGTTGATACGATAATTTTTTTAGAAGAAGCAGAGGTAAAGAAGGTATATGAAATTAAATACGTAGTTAAGGTCCCTTTTGGTATGAGTGAAGAGGATCTTGCACGACCTGTTATTGAGGTAAAAGACTTTGATAACAAAAAAACTGAATATGAAATTTATACTTTTGGAGAACAAGTAGTAGTGATGCCTATAGAAGGAGAAGTTCTTCTTAAGCATAGAAAACCTTTATGGAATCTTGCTTTAAAGCAGATTAAATATGAGATTAAAAAATATGTTAGAGGATCTGTAGAAGTCGAGATAAAATCAGATAATAAGGCTACTGTTTTTGTTGATGATAATGAAATACCTCATCTATTAGGTAAGAGAGGAGGTACTATTACCCGGATTGAAAAAGATTTAGGGATCCATATTGATGTTAAATCAAGATTTGGTAAAAAACATAAAGTAGACAAGGAAAAAATAGATATTGATGTTTTTTATGAGGGAGATAAAATAGTTTTAAGTTTAGGTATGGGAAAAGTTGGTGAAAATGTAGATATTTATGCAGATGATACATATGTTACCACTGCCACAGTTGGCCAGGATGGTTCAATAAATATTAGAAGAAAAACTAAAGCTGGTTCTAAGATATCTGAAATGTTAGATAGAGGAAAAAATTTATCGGCTATATAGATAAAAAAAATAAAGAAAAAATTTATGTTTCTGCTTCGACGTTTTTGAGTTCTTCTATTTGTTCTTCATTTGTATGACGAGGAGGTTGTTTTTCCAGGTTCCCGAAATAATTAGTGACCCAGTTTTCTGTTTCAGTCATTTCTTTAAAAAACATGTTTAATATTTCGTTAGTCATCCTATCCTCGGATATATCGTACATTTCATACAAGGTTTTTATCGCTCTTAGTTTTTTAAAATTTTTATCATAAAGTTCTACCTTGGGCATTCTCTCACCATATAACTCTGAATTACTAAACCATTTATTACTTTATCTATTTTTTCAAAGAAAAGTAATGGTTTGAAGATTATTTTTTACTTTTTCGACATAATTGAATTGACTAAACGTTAAAATAACAAAAAAATTCTTATATACTTATAGAATAATTGTGAGGATATAGAGTAATTATGACAACGCTTGTTCTCAACGTCGATAGAGACAACGATTTTGGAAGGAAAACTAAGTTAGAGACACCTATAGTTGGGGAAAAAGATAACAAAATCGCGGCGAATAAACTCGGTATAATAGATCCCGAAGACTCCGATCTTAACGCGATATTTTCCGCGATTTCGACTTATCAAAAATTAAAAAAACAAGGCGAAGAAGTCGCTATAGCTACTATTTGTGGACATATAAATGTAGGTATAAAGTCAGATAAAATTCTTGCCAAACAATTAGATGAAGTTCTTAAAGAAACTAATTCAAATGAGATAATACTAATATATGATGGTGCAGAAGATGAATACATATTACCTATAATACAGTCTAGAACAAAGATAACATCTATAGAGAGAGTTTCAGTTAAACAAGGAGGGGATCTGGAAGATACATATTATCGTTTTGTAAAACTTCTAGGTGATGAAAAAGTTCAGAAACAGTTCGTTTTACCTTTAGCTTTAGTTTTGATAATTGGTGCAATCTTTGTACTCCTTAACATTACCTCAGCTGGATTTGGAGCAATATTATTGACTCTCGGAGGATACCTTCTAGTGAGGGTTTTTAATCTAGAGAGAAACATCAAATTCATGATAAAAGAGATTAAATCTGGTTTTCTCACTGGACGGCTTTCTTTTTATACCTATATAATAGCAGCTATAATCTTGGTAGCAAATGTTTTGTTGGCTTATTCCACAACTACGACTACATTGAGTTCTAAGACTGAGTCAGTGCTTGCAGTGCCTATTCTATATTTTTTATCGAACATGGTTTTTGGTATAGTAATCTCTGGTTTTTTGATCCTTATAGGCCGGATAATTGATATATATGTAAGAGAAAAAAATGTTCCCTGGAAATACTGGATGTTTCCGTTTTCTATTTTATCATTTGGATTTATTACATATGCTTTATCAAGATCGTTATATCAATCTCTTTTAAACTGGCCTAAAAGTTTTTCAATATTACCATTTACAACCTTTACGTTCATAGGTTTCATAACTACTGGGATTCTTATAGCAATTGTAGGAGCAGTTACCAATAGATATATCCAAGAGATAAATGATATCAATTCAAAAGAGAGGGAAATAGAAAAACAGACAGAATCTTTCTAGAAAAAATAAAAAAAATTTGTTATGAATTATGAAGAATGGTTTTATATTTATAATCAAATTGCTCAAAAATTGAATATAAATAGAGAAAAAGACGAAAAATCCTCAGAAATGTTAGATAACATTTTAATTAGGAAAAACTCTTTGATTTCAACTTCTTGTGTTAAAAAAATTTTCAGAGATAAAGAAGTGTTTGTGTTCGGAGCAGGGCCATCATTGGTTTCAGGGATAGAAAAATATAGAAATTTTTTTAGAAACAAAATTAAGATATCGGCAGATGGTGCAACTTCGGCCTTAATTGAAAGAGGGATATACCCCAATCTAGTGGTAAGTGATTTAGATGGAAGGATTTCTGATCAAATAAAAGCCAATAAAAATAAATCAATTATGGTTATTCATTCTCATGGGGATAACATCAGCAAGGTTAAAAAATATACCCATAAATTCCAGGGTAGTATACTTGGCACTACACAAGTAGATCCTAAAAAATATAGATGTCTGTATAATTTTGGAGGTTTTACGGATGGAGATAGAGCGGTATATCTATCTGCTCATTTTAAACCTAAAAAAATTTTTTTGATAGGTTTTGATTTCAATAAAGAAGTTGGGAGGTATTCTTTTGTTAAAGAGAGTAAAAAGGATGTTGAGTTTAAATTAAAAAAATTGGATTGGTGTAAAAAACTTATACGAATCTTAGAGGAAAAAAGTAAGGTTAACATCGAAAAGATTTAGAAGTTTTTCATAGTTTAAGCTTTTCTTTTTGTCATTACTTTGGAAGGTGGACAAAATACGATTTAGATATAGCAGTTTTATCGTAAAGCCACACAATCTATCTCCTTATGGATGTCTTTTCAGGAATAGTAAAACAGCTCGAAAATGCTACATTCCGAAGTACTGGTTTGTACAATTAGTTTAATATACATCTAATTGTTCTTTGAGAAAAAAAACGTTATAAAAAAAAAGGTAATCCTGTTATGAGTGTGGAAGAGATAGTACTTATTTTAATCTCCATAATTGCTATTTATACTATAGTTGCTTTGATTTTAAATCAGAAAAATATACTTGAAAAGTACAATATTTCTTTTTATGGCCCGGCTTTAATGTGGCGGACTCAAAAAGGTAAAAAGTTTATCTCTAAAATTGCTGAATATAAAAAATTCTGGTTGAATTATTCAAATGTGGGTATATTTGCCTGTTTGATTTTGATGGTACTCATGATGGTGCTTTTGTTGTCCACTATCCCTGCTGTTTTTCAAGTAGAAGACACTGTAGTGTCTTCAAACCCTCAGTTGATTGTTGGTTTACCTGGTTTAAATCCGATTATTCCTTTAGGCTTTGGGATTATAGCTTTTATTGTTGCTATAGTTGTTCATGAGTTGTCTCATGGTATTCTTTCAAAGGTGCAAAATATTGATGTAAAATCCCTTGGGATTTTGTATTTGATTATTCCGATTGGTGCATTTTGTGAGCCCGACGAGGAGAAACTTAAAGAATCAAGTAATAGGAAAAGATTAAGGGTTTTCGCAGCTGGACCTATGGCTAATATTATTACGGCTTTTGTATTTTTAGGATTGGCTACCTTATTGATTTTTTCTTCCGTCCAGGTTGCTTCAGATGGTGCTGGTGTATTTCAGGTTGTAGATGATTCTCCTGCTAAAGAACAACTAAATCTTAAGCCGGGGATGATTATCACTTCTATTAATAACTCGGAAATCTCGTCTATATCTGATTTTAAAAAAATTATGAATGCTACTAATGCAAATCAAACGATTAATATTACATATGTTGATGGGGAAAAAAGTTTTTCTAAAAAAGTAAAATTAGCTGATGAATATTATATTAGATACCAGTCATTGAAGGATGAACATGGTGAAGTAAATTCTTCATTGATTGATGAAATATCAAAATATAAAGGGGAAGGGTATCTGGGTGTTTGGACTACTGCGCAATTTCAGTCTGATAGCATGATATTGAAAAATCCTTTCCATCAATTCCCGTTCGGTTTTTTATATTATATTGGTCTACCCTTATTTGGATTCATGGAAGGATATAGTATTTTGTCTGAGCCATTCAATAATTTTTTGGTGGTTAATAGCTTTATTCCTACAGGTATGTTTTGGAATGTTGTAAATGTATTCTATTGGATTTTTTGGTTTAACTTTATGGTAGCTACATTCAATGTTTTGCCTATGTTGCCTTTGGATGGTGGATATATGTTTAGTGATCTCATAGATGGTTTTCTAAAAAGGTTTAAAAAGAATCTGGCTGAAGAAAAACGAGATAAAATTGTAAGTAAAGTTACAACTTCAATTTCATTTATAATATTAGGTATAGTGCTATCACCGATAGTTATACCCAATATTTTAGGTATGCTTTAAAAAAAACTTTTTTTTATTTTTGTTATTTGTTTTCTTTGATTTTTAGATAACAAGGAGATGGTAGTTTACATCCTGCTTTTTTTAAGGCTTTTTTTGCAACTTCTAAATTGGCTTTATTAGTTTCCACAGTCATTATAGTTTGTTTGGGATCTAATCTGGCTGCAACTGAGACATTTCTACCAAATGAAGAACGCATTCCTTGTGATACACGATCTGCGCCAGCGCCAGTGGCTTGTTTATTTTCACGTAAAACTACATGTGGATATACAAGTACTCTTAATCTAAAATTTGAGATACCGGCTTCTTTTTCAAGAGTTCTAGTAGCAGCGATACGAGATGATTCTAAGGAATTGTGTCTAATCTGACATTTTTCTTCTATAATAAGAGATAATTTTATAGGAAATTCATCCTGGCGATTACCCATAACAAATTGAGTTATACGTGAGGCTGGTATACCACCTAGATATTCTTTTCTTGTAGCAGGTTGTCCTCTAACGTACCTATACATACTTCCCGGTTTTCGCGACATATTTAATCACTTCTATTATAATTTAATTCTTAAGCTTTAAAGATAACCCACAATAAAACATCTTACTTATAAAATTTTTCGAAGTCGAGGCTTCATCCCGAAAGTAATTGATAAATGTTATTTTAGCAGAACCGATTGATGAA
>JAZKSQ010000022.1:0-13527 GCA_036625995.1 Thermoplasmatota archaeon
CCCTCTCTTTTTTTTAAATTCAATTATTCTACATATTTTTTCCTTAATTTTTTTGTATAACCAAAAGAAAAGATAGTAAAATAATTAGTGTAAACTCTTTTAAAATTACGCAGTTTTTAGAAAATTATTATATAAAAGGTTTCTTATTTTCCCTCGCAGGTTCCAATATATGACAGATGAAAAATATGACTATGTAACTGTAGAAGAAAAATGGCAGAAAAAATGGATCGACAACAAAATATACCTTTCAGAAAAAGACGAGGATAAAAAATTTTTCATACATTTTGCCTATCCTGGAGTTTCTGGTTATTTGCATGTAGGACATATGAGAGGTTTTACTTATTGTGATACTATAGCTAGATTCAAAAAAATGGATGGATATAGTGTTTTATTCCCTGCTGGCTTTCATGCCTCAGGGATCCCCTCTATAGGTTTTGCAAAAAAAGTTGAGAGAGAGGATCCACGAACAATAAAAATGTTAAAAGATTATGGTGTAGAAGATGATCATATAGAAAAACTTACTGATCCTTATGAGGTTGTAAAATATTTTGGAGAGGTATATGTAGAAGATTATTGGAAAAAATTTGGTTTTTTAATAGATTATTCAAGAATTATGAGTACTATTTCTGAAGGATATAAAAAATTCATCCAATGGCAATTTCATAAACTAAAAGAAAATAATTTACTTATCCAAAAACCACATTTTGCACCATTTTGCCCAAACTGCGGACCTGTAGCAGTAGATAAATCTGAGACAGACATTTCAAGAGGCGGAAACGCTGAAATACAGGAATTTACTGTGATTAAGTTTTTTTTAGAAGATGGAACTGTACTTCCAGCGGCTACATTACGTCCAGAAACTATTTTCGGTGTAACTAACATGTGGATTAATCCAAACGTTGAATATATAAAAGCCAAAGTAGACGATGAAACTTGGATTATTTCAGAACAATCATTTGAAAAAATCAAACACCAAAAAGATAACATAAAAAAATTGGATGAAAAAGTTAAAGGCCAAACACTTATCGGAAAAAAATGCAAACTACCCTTAGCGGAAAGAAAAATACCTATTCTATCTGGTCCATTTGCTGATCCTAATGTGGCAACCGGGATTGTTATGTCTGTACCTGCACATGCTCCTTACGACTGGATAGCTTTGGTAGAATCAGATGAAAAAATTAAGCCAATTACTATAATAGATGTCAAAGATTTTGAAGAAAATCCAGCAAAAGAAATCTGCGAAAAAATGGGTATTAAAAGCCAAAATGAAACTGAAAAACTAGAAAAAGCAACAGAGGAAGTCTACAAAAAAGAGTTTCATAAAGGATATCTAAATGAAAACTGCAGACAATATGAAGGCATAAAAATCTCAGAAATTAAAGATGAAGTGAAAGACGAATTGATTTCAAACGATCAGGCAACTATCATGCGAGAGTTTTCTGAAGAAGTAATATGTAGATGTGGGAAAAAAGTAGCTATTAAAAAAATTCCAGATCAATGGTTCATCAAATACAGCGACTCTCAACTTACAAAAGAATCAAAAAAACATGTATCAAAAATGAAGTTATTTCCGGAAGAATATAGAGAACAACTTCCAAAAGTATTGGATTGGTTCGATGATAGAGCATGTATAAGAAAAGGCTCATGGCTCGGAACAGAGTTCCCATTCAAAAAAGGATGGACTGTTGAACCTATATCCGACTCTACTTTATATCCAGCATATTACGTTGTTTCTAAATATATTAACGAGGATAAAATAAAGCCAGAAGAAATGAATGAAGACTTTTTTGACTATATCTTTTATGGGGAAGGAGAACCAAAAAGGGAAATATGGAAAAAAATCAAATCCGATTTTGATTACTGGTATCCAGTGGATATTAATCTTGGAGGAAAGGAACACAAAACCGTTCATTTCCCTGTGTTCATCATGAACCATGTGGCAGTAATGCCAAAAGAAAAAAAACCCCGAGGAATCTTTGTTCATTGGTGGGTAACACAAAAAGGAAAAGAGAAAATTAGTAAATCAAAAGGCGGAGCAGAACATATAGAAGAAGCAGCGACTAAATATGGCGTTGACACAATGCGTCTATATTATTCGCATGTTGGCTCACCTTTTGTCGATGTTGAATGGGATACAGAAACAGTGTTAAAATACAAAAACAAAATCAACAACATATATAGATTGGTAAAAAATATTATTTCAAACAAAAAATTCGGAAACAAAGAAAAAACCAATATTGACCGATGGTTACTTACTAATTTAAATGGTAAAATCAAGAAGATAAGGGAAAGTTTTGACAAATTTAATCTTAGAATAGTTTCAAATATAATCTATTTCGAAATGCAAAAAGATCTGCAATGGTATATAAAAAGGGACGGAGACAACCGAGATACAATAAAAGAATTTATTCAAAACTGGATAAGATTAATGACCCCTATTACCCCACATATATCTGAAGAACTATGGCATATTGAACATGATGATTTTGTTTCAACACAAAATTATCCTATTTATTCAGAAGAAAAAGTGTTTGAAAAAGCAAAACTTGGTGAAAGCCTACTTTTTCAAACTATTGAAGATATAAAAGAGATAATTAAAGTAACAAATATCGATCCTGATAAAATCTGCATCTATACCTCTCCCAAATGGAAATGGAATGTCTATAGAGAATCAATAGAAATGGAATCTGAAAATAACTTACAAGTAGGAAAGATTATGAAGAGTCTGATGACTAATCCGGAGTTACGATCAAAGGGTAAGAAAGTATCTAAATTTGTAGGTAAACTTCCTGGTGAAATAAAAAAATTAAGTGAAAAAGACAAAAAAAGATATTTTGTAGACATAAATGAAAAAGAGTATCTTAAAAAAGCTAGTGAATTTCTTGAAAAACAGTTTTCATCAAAGATAGTTATTTATCAAGCAGATGAAGAAGATATTTATGATCCAAAATCAAAGAGTAGATATGCATTTCCTTTGAAACCTGCAATATATATTGAATAAAAAGAAATTCAAAAAATATGCTTATAAATTCAAATGTCATCAAATCAAGAATAAATGTAATTAAGTATATTTTTTATTAGATAAGTTAAATTCATGGTATTTAAAAAAAGGTATAATCCAGAAAAAACTTGGGATTTAATAGCTGAGAGTTTCGACGAAACTAGAAATAGACCTTGGTCTGAATGTATGGGTTTTATTGATCAAGTAGAATCTGATTTTTTTACTGCAGATATAGCATGTGGCAATGGCAGGAATTTAATACCTTTGGCAAAAAGATGTAGAAGATGTGTAGGTTTGGACATCTCTAAAAAATTGTTAAAAATTGTTAAAAAAAAAGCTTCTAAAAAAAATATTACAAATATCGATCTGATTCATGCCGATGCTTCTTTTTTACCATTTAAAAATAATATTCTTGATTCTATTGTTTTTATTGCAGGTTTACATAATATCAGAAGTAGACAGAGGAGAATTTTGTCTTTAAAGGAGATAAAACGTGTTAAGAAAGAGGAAGGAAAGGCCTTAATAACTGTCTGGTCTAGGGAGCAAGAAAGATTTAGGGAGTATTTTAAAAGGAAAGAAAATTTTTTAGATAATTTTGAACTTGGAGACATATTTATAAAATGGAAGAAAGATGGTTTAAATATCCCCCGATTTTATCATTTATATAATAAAGAGGAGTTTAATTCAGATATTTTAAAGGCTGGATTCAAAGATATACTGATTAAAGAGGTAAAGATTTGTTCAAAAAAATATCCTGATAACTATTTTGCAGTTGTAAAATAAGTTAAGAAAGTCTAAATTTTATTTAAAAAAAATTGGGGGAGAAATATAAGAAAGGATTAAACACGGGGTAAATCAAATATCACAATTTTTTTTATTCCAGCTATTTTTTCTCCCCTTTTTTACTCAATAATAGTATTACAACATTCATTTATATAATTTTTGGTATTTTTTCGCAACAATTTAACTTTTAATATTTGCTATAAAATAATTCTTTAACTAATAAGAAACTTAAATTCTAAAAAAAACATTTTTATTGAATTTACAGGAAAATAAAAAGATAAATTTGACTATTTGTTGTAATTTAAAGTAATATAGCTAACCAATATTAAAGAAATAACCGCTATCAAAATTGCCCAAATTGCGGGAAGAAATCCAAAATCAGGAATGATTTCAAATTGAAACAAAAATACCGATATTTCTCCTAAAATAATACTAGTTATACATCCGTACTTAGTAGAATTTTTCCAGTATAATCCTGCTATTGTAGTTGGACATAATACAGCCAAACCAGGAAAAGTTGTCTGAACTAATGTATTCATAATCCCAACGGAAGGATCATAGCCTAAAACAACATAAAAAATTGCAAAAAAAGACAATAAAACAACAATTATTCTTACAAAAAAAAGCTCTGATTTAATTTTTTTTAAAAAAGGAATATCTCTAGAAAGAATCGTAGATAAAGATAAGAGTTGGGAATCAGCAGTAGACATTAAGGCTGATAAGGCACCAATCATCACTAAAGCGTAAACATATGTTGGAGCGAAATTCTCTACCATCAAAGGTAAAACCATATCTTCATTTCCAGATGGAACATTCAAATTTACTCCATGAGCCCAGACACCAATCAAAACAGGGAATAGAAACAGAAAAGAAACGACTAAGGGATAAAGTATCATAGATTTCTTAAGAGAACTAATGCTTCTTGCCGTATAAAATCTGGAAAACAGCTGAGGAAACATAGGGTCGGCAAATAGCCATAGAAGCATAAAAGAAAACCATATCTGAGGAATAAAAAAACTGTTTCCTCCTGGGCGAGAAAAAAGCTCAGGTTTTGCTTGGTAGGCTAAAATATTTGCATTTTCAAACCCCCCCAAGGCAGATATCAAAGAAAAGAAAGCCAAAGACATAGCAATCATCATTATGATACCCTGGAAAAAATCAGTCCATCCAGATCCTCTCATGCCTCCAAACATAACATAAATCATAATAACTAGTATAGTCGCTACTGCCGCTATTTTCCATCCTATCAATGAATTGGTAAAAATTTCAATTAAAT
This sequence comes from Thermoplasmatota archaeon, assembly GCA_036625995.1. Lineage (GTDB taxonomy): Archaea > Thermoplasmatota > E2 > DHVEG-1 > DHVEG-1 > JAZKSG01. The sequence goes on from JAZKSQ010000022.1 coordinate 5,061, forward strand.
AGCCAGCTCCGATTGCCTGAACTGCAAGATAGGGGATAGTAAATACTACCATTACAAACATAAATAAAAAACCAAGGCTTTTACTTTGAAATAAATCACCAATCAATTCTGGGGGAGTTACATATCCTTTATCTTTTCCCAACAGCCAAATTTTTCTTCCAATAACATAAAACATTATTGCCATTAAACCTGTACCTAGACCCATTATTCCAAATTGTCCAAGACCGTTTTTATATGAATTTCCTGCGAAACCTAAAAAAGTAAACGCCGAAAAATTAGTAGAAATTAATGTAAAAAAAAGAATTAATGTCCCAAAACTTCTATCTGCCAAAAAATAATCTTCAGGAGACTTTTTAGTTTTTTTATGGGCAAAAAAACCCAATAGAATTAGAGAAACAAAATATATCCCTATAACTATAGCAAAAAAAATCATGTTTGTTTCCCATCCCAATAATCTCTTGTAAAAAAGAAATAAAAAATTGTTATTGACAGACTAACGATTATCTGATACCACAACCAAAAAGGAAGACCATAAAACAATGGTTTAGACCTATCCCAGTTCCAAAAATCTAAAGATAAAACAAATAATGAAATAAAAATGATATACCAGAAAAAATTTTTTTTATTTGGAAACCAGGACGGTAGATTCATATACGAATAAAAACAACTCCGTTCTATAAACTTTTTATAACGATTTTTTTAAATTTATTTGTCTGTTTCCTGGTTTGACAGGCTGGAAACAGTATAAAAAAAACAATGCCTGCTATTTATCCTAGAGTTACAATCAGAAAAAATATATTTAAATATTGCTAAAAAAAAAGATTTTACAATTCTATGTCTCTATGCTCAAAGTAAATCATAGCAATTATCATCGTCCACATCGCAATTAATAATAAAACAATCATACCTGGAACGTCGACATCTCCATATTTTAATGTATCGTAAGGATTGTAGTAATGGGTTATAGAAAGATATCCCATAGCCTCATAGTCCGGGATCATTTGACTCAACGATTCGAAAATATACATACCCATAATTATTGCTATCATAGTTATACTGGCCTTCATTTTTTCGTTTATTATAACTGAAATCAATATTCCTATCCCTATAACTGCAAAAAAATATGGGATTGAACAAAGATGGGTTAGTATTAGATAGGCAAAGTTTAATTCTTCGTTAATTAAATTTGTAATTCCAAAAACTGCAGCCAAAGCTCCGATGTTAACTATTAAAACAGTTGGTATTAGACCTATATATTTTTCAAAAATGATTTGTTTATTTGAAATAGGGTTTGACATTAACAAATCAATTGTTTTATTTTCAATTTCCTTTGATATTGAGGATGCTGAAATAAAACCTAGTATTATAGCCAAAATAAGAATCCAAAAAAGCTGATAAAATTCAATGTTTAAAAATCCAGCATAGGACGCCATATCTTGAGATCCTCTAAAAAAACTAAATGATTCTTCAATTCCAGACGTCGTCATTTCTTTTAAGGCATTTTCAAATTCAGGATACATCCCCCCATACAAAGCAGCCATCCCGGTGAAAAGAATTGTCAAAATGAGGGTTATCTTCCAGTTATCCTTGAAATTTTGAATTGCTATTTTAAATCTAAATATTTTTTTTAATCCAAAATCATCCATCGTTATTTCTCCTTTTTATAATAACGCATAAAAATATCTTCTAAGCGGGGTTTACTTATTTCAATATCTTTTATTGTAAACTTTGATATCTCTTTTATCCAATAATCTATGTTATCAGTCGCTACGAAATTTATCCAGCCGTCTACGATTTTTGTATTCTTTGGCCCTTCAAAGTCATCAGGGTTTTCTTCTATTTTAAGCTTGAAATGTTTGCCTTTTTTCTTTTTTAAGGTTTCAATGTTTTCAACGGTGATAAGTTCACCATCTTTGATAATAGCAACACGGTCACAGATTTTATCCACTTCACTAAGAATATGAGATGAAAAAAACATGGTTCTACCCTTGTTTTTTTCAGATAAGATAAAATCATAAAATTTATTTTGTAAAAGAGGATCCAAACCCGAGGTAGGTTCATCCATTATAACTAAATCTGGGTCATCCATGAAGGCCTGAATTATAGCTATTTTTTGTTTCATACCTTTAGAATAACTTTTCAATTTTCTATTAAGAGGTACTTCAAAAATTTCTAATAACTCTTTTAATAAAGATGGATCTTTATTTCTAAGTGAGCTAAAATATTCAAGAAAATCCTGGCCGGTAAGATGACCGTATAGCTCTAAGTCACCAGGTATGTATCCAACTTTAGATTTGATATATACTATGTTGTCTTCTATATTTTTATTGAAAATATATGCTTTTCCTTTTGTTTTTTTAAGAAAACCGAGGAGAGTTCTTATCGTGGTTGTTTTTCCTGCTCCATTAGGGCCTAAAAAGCCAAATATTTCTCCTTTTTTAACAGAAAAACTAAGATCTTCAATTCCTTTAACCTTTCCATAATATTTAGTTAGATCTTTAGTCTCGATAATATCTTCCAAAATGCATCCCAAACACTTAAACAAAATAAGGTTATTTATAAATTTTTAAAGTTATTGAAAAAAAATTTTTTTAATTATTTAAGTAATAGTACACTTAACTTAACGTCAACTTTTTTTTATTCTTTTAAATATTTCGTTACTAATCATGCCTATCTGTCTTGGGCTAAGTTTTTCAACTCTCTTATCTGTAAAAAGAATATCTTCAAAATTTTTTATTCCGTATTTATTCTTTAAGGTGTTTCTAATTTTTTTTCTTCTATGATTAAATAAATCCCGGGTTAATTTGAAGAAAAAATTTTCATCATGTACTTTAAAAAGAGGTTTTTTTCTGGGGACTAGTTTTACTATACACGAATCAACTTTTGGTTGAGGAAAAAAGCATGATTTAGGTACTTTCTTTAATATTTTACATTTTGCTTTATAATAGACACCTACAGACAAACGAGAATAATTTTTTTCACCTGGTTCGGCTGTCATTCTTTTTGCAAATTCTTGTTGATAAAGCATTATTGCCAGGTCAAAATTTGTTTTTAAAAGTTTAAAGGTTAATGGAGATGAGATTTGAAAGGGTAGGTTTGATACTACTTTGTTGAAATTTATTTTTTTGAAATCTAAATCTAGTATATCTTTATTTATTATTCTAGTATTTTTAGGTAAATTTTTTTTTAGTTTTTTTACTAATTTTTTATCTATTTCTACAGCAATTACTTTCTTAGCTTTTTTAGCTATACGTTTAGTTAAAATACCTTTTCCTGGCCCTATCTCTAAAACTATATCATCTTTTTTTATTTTTGCGTATGCTATTTCTTTATCGGCGATTTTTTTGTCTATTAAAAAATTTTGACCCAATTTCATAAAAAAAATTAATGGTGTTTTCTTGAAACAGGGGGCCTGGTAAAAAGTCGATATTTTTGTTCGGATTCAGTTAATTCAAGTTCTACTCTTTTAGCAATTAATTTATCAGGGGCTCTAAGAAAATCTATTCTTTCACACATTTCTTCAAAGGTTTCAAAAGGTTTTTTTCTTCTTTCTTCAAGTATTTCATGCATCATCTTCTTTCCTAATCCTGGCAGAAGTTCAAGTGCATGGTATCGAGTCGATATTGCTGGTGCCTCGTTATAGAATTTTACAAACCTTTTCTCATCTTGATTTATTATATCTAAAATAACGTATGAAAGTTCACCATGTGCAGTAGATGTTAAATCTTCGAAATTTACTCTTCCCTTTATTTTTTTGACTTTGTCGCGTTTTTTTATGTTTTTTCCTACATATATTTTTTCGCCGATTGTAAATTCAGCATTTTTTTTAGGCATTAATTCAAGCAACGTAAATTCATTTTCGCCTATACCATAAACCACAGGGTATCTTTTATAAGAAGGTACATCCCCTCTCCCCTTTGGCAAATGATCTAAAACATAAACATAATCCTCCAAAGATTCGTCCTCCCCTTTTTTTTCACTAAAGTTAACTAATATCTTTTTTTATTCAACGTAATAATTGGCAACTGTCTTTAAAATACTTTTTATATCTTTTTCTTTTAAGGAAACCTTTTCTTTTGCAAAGATAGTTTTTATTTCTTCTTCCTCTGTAGGTAATAAATCCGCTATTTTATAGGCAATTTTTTCATTTATTATCTCAATTTTTAGTAAATCTTTAATTAATTCTTTTGTTTTTTTTACAGACAGTTTAGCAAATTTATCTGCATGCTCTATAGCGTTTTTTTGTTCATAAATTAGTTCTTCTCGATTTTCACCAAGTTTATTCAATATTTCTTTTACTTCGGCTATAGATACATATCTTTTTTTAGATTCTGCTTGATTCACTGTTGCACCTTCCTTAGATGTTCGGGTCTTATAATTAAGTTTTTCTTCTGTTTTTGATCTTTTATCGATACGACGTAGGCATCACCTTGTTTTTTCTGTATCTTTCCGGTATGTCCATGAAATCTTATATGAGGCATTCCTTTTTGTACGGCAGAATCAATTACTATTGCCACTGGGTCACCTTTTTCAAATTTTTGTAATGACTTAGTTATAGATGAAAGGCCTCTTTTTCTAGTTTTTTTTCTAAGTTTCTTTCTGCTTTTACTTCTTAATCCTTTTGATCGTTTAACCATTTTTTATTCACCTTTGACTTCTACTACGTCCAACTTTTTAAAATAGCAGGGATTTCCTAGTTCGTCACTTAAATTGGGTTTTGTCTTGTCATTATCACCAGATATAAGTTCTTTAATATATGTCCCAGATTCTGCTTCTATTTTTATGGAAGCCGTTGATTCCTCTATTGCATCTATTTCACAGTGATAAATCTTTCTTTTTCGTATTTTTTTTGCTCTTCGGTGAGCTACTCTGGTTGGAGTGAATTGTTTAATAGTTTCACCCTGTAAAGAAAAGGCTGCCTTTTTAAGTTTTTCGCTATTAATAGGGTTTTCGAATTTTACAGTTAACTTATATTTTTTTCTAAATCTGGCAGACTTTAGTCTTTTTATTTCATTTCTATCAGAATATCTCAGATTTCTTATTTTTAAAATATTTTCATTTTCTTCGTTAATTTCTTTTTCAACCTTTTTTAAATCAAGGTTTCTTTTTTTGGATTCATTGATTTCTAGAACAAATGGCCTTCCATTACCTAGCATCAAAGCATCTATATCTTCTCGTCCAGCTCCATGAAATGATTCGTCTTTCCCTTGTGTTTTTTTCAAAAATTTTTTTGAAATTAATTCTTCTATACTTGTTTCATACTTTTTTCCTGTGAAATCGCATTTTTTGCATCCTTTACCTCTGCATGTTCTGCAAAACCATTTTGTTTGAGGTATACCTCTTTTGTATTTATTATATCTCCCATATATGAATAAGGGTTTAATTTGAAGTTCGACAATGTCGAAAAGAGTGTCAACAATACATGTTATGTCTGGATCTTTGAAATCAACTTCTTTTTTAATTTTGTTTTCTACTATTTTTCCAATTTCTCTGTTTAAATTTCTTTTTATTGATTCTGGCTGGAAGGTTTTTGATAAGGAAAATAAAAGTTTTTCATTTTCTAAGATATCTTCGTCAATTTTTGTTCCTATTAGGAATGATTCAAATTCATATTCATTTAAGTATGATATCACAATATCTGCAAATTTTTCGATTTCATTGAAAAGACCTTCACAGAGATCACATTTTTTTGGAGGTATTTTTTTATTAACCTTAAGGTTTTTTCGAATTATTTGGCCTCTTTTTTTGTTAGTCATATCTGTATGTATTAAAGCAAAAAATCTACCTAAACAGTGATCGCATAAGTTTTTTTTATTCAATATTTTTTCTGCTGCTTTTAGTACTTCTTTATCGTCAAAGATTTTTTTCATTTAAATCTAGTTATCTGGAAGGTTTTATTTTAAAGTTCAGCAACTTTTTAATAACTATATTCACATACCAAACGGCAAGAACAGTTTTAATCGACAACGGGAGGTAGAAAATATATGGTTAAAGTCGCTTCGTTCAAAGGTATTACCTATAATAAAAAGAAAATCGAAAATTTAGATGATGTCATGGCTCCACCCTATGATATTATTTCTCCAGAAAAACAAGAAGAACTATATAAAAAACATCCGAAAAATTTTGTTAGATTAACACTTGGAAAGGAAAAAGAGCAAGACAATAAACAAAATAATAGATATACTAGAGCCAAGGATTTTCTTAAATCATGGTTAAAAGAAAAAACATTAATTCAGTCTGATAAACCTTCGATATATCCTTATAAGGTGGAATATGATTTAGAAGGTAAATCTAAGACCATGAATGGGTTCTTTGTCCTTTTGAAACTTGATAAAAATTATGAAAAGGTTAAGGCTCATGAAAGAACATTGAAAGGACCTAAAAAAGACCGGTTAAATCTAATGAGAGCCTGTAAAGCAAATCCAGAACCTATACAGCTATTATATATCGACAAAGACGATACTATCAGAAAAAAAATTGATGAATCATTAAAAAAACAACCACTTGTCGATGTTGAAGGATATGATGGATTTAAACACAAATTATGGAAAATAGATAACGAAGAAATAATTGATTTTGTAGAAGAGGAACTTGAAGACGAGATATTGTTTATTGCAGATGGGCATCATAGATATCAAACTTCAATAAATTTTTCAGAAGAAATGGAGGAAAAAACTGGTAAAAATACAGGTGAAGAACCATATAATTATAGGTTAGTTATTTTGGCAAATATGTTAGACGAAGGCCTTTCTATACTTCCTACTCACAGGCTTATAAAAAAGTCTGATGTTGAAATTGATGATTTAATAAAAAAAGCTAGTAGTTTTTTTAAAATAGAAAAAATAGATCTTAAAGAGGGAAAGGATGTTTCTGATTTGAGCGAGGAAATTAAAGAAAACATTTCCACAGAAAATGAGCACAAATTTGCTATCTATCTTGAAGATAAGTATTATATTTTGACTTTAAAAAACGAAGCTATAATGGATAAATTTGCTCCTAATCATTCTGAAACTTGGAGAACTCTTGATGTTTCTATATTGCATAAAATCTTTCTTGAAGAGTTCGTAGGTGTCAATGAGGACAATATAGAAAGACATGTTAAATATACTAGAGACGATGATGAAGCTATTAAATTAGTAGATGAAGGTAAATTTGATTTTTCTATAGTTATGAATCCTACTAAGATAGATGAGCTGAGGGCTGTCGCTGAGGCAGGTGAACATATGCCTCAGAAATCTACATATTTCCTACCGAAGATGCTTTCCGGCCTGGTAATGTATAAGATGTAAAAGTTTTTAATACCTCTTTTTTTTATTTTTTAATTAAATATTTATTGTTTTCTTTGAGTTATTTTTCCAAAACGTAAATTTTTATGGAAAATATTATATACTAATTAATATAAAATATATAATGGGGTTTAAATCTCCTTATTCAGATTAATGAACCACTGATTAAAATTAAATTTAAAAAAGTTTAGAACGGAGATAAATGAATGATAAAAAACATAAATATTAAAAATAATTTTTATAAAAAAAAGAAGGTGAAAAATAAATGTCAACAATAGTTCCAATATTACTAGGATTCGGGGCAGGCTTATTAACTATGACAATAATAAATTTTTATAAATGGTTTATAAAATACTGGAACAAAGAAATTTAAAAAAAAATAAAAAAAATAGATGGGAGATAAAGTATCTAGTTTTATCTCCTATTTGTTGGCATCATGTTTTCTATTTCTTCAGTTTTTCCGGCATCCCAGATAGCTCTAATAGCTAATAAACCAGCTGCAGGTGCTACGAAAACAGCGATCATACCAGCTATATTTGCAAAGTAAGTACCTATATATTCAACGTTTTCAAACCATGAGGTACTACCTGCTGCACCGATACCTACCAAGATTAAAGCTGCAATAAGGAAAGTAGGTACTTTTTCTTCTGTGATTGTTCCCACCGCAAAAAACGAAAGTATTCCTACGATAAATCCAAGCACAGCTAATCCAACATGCAGATAATATGGTGGATTCCAAGTTTGTGTACCTGTTACAAGACCTGCTATTACTGCAACGACTATACCTATAAGAAATAACCAGCTTCCTATTTTTCTTAACATTTCTTCCATTATCCCATCGCCCTCTATATTTTTTCTATATATTTTGTTTTTTTACCTAAAATATAAACAAAATACTTAAACTTTTTATGCAAAAGAATATGCAGATAAAGATGTAGATAATATGATATATGTTAATTCTCTAGATCAAATTCAGAAAAAAATTAAAAAAACCGTCATTTTTTCTTTTTGACTTTTTAATGAAAAATATTTTTATATCCGGAAAAATAGACTTTTATTTAGCAGCTAATAGAGGTGGGGCAAAATACCCCCTTTAAAAAAATGTCGCCTCGTCTTCCAAATTTTTTGGGGGGGGGGGGTGGGGGGGGGGGGGGGGGGGGGGGGGGGGGGGGGGGGGGGGG
>JAZKSQ010000023.1:0-13165 GCA_036625995.1 Thermoplasmatota archaeon
TTGACGTTTCTAAACCTTCAACTCCTAGTGAATTAGACTGTGAAATAATAGAGGGCTCTAACCTGTTTACACCAGTGCTGGGAGATCATAAAGCTTTACTGTTTGATTATGAAAAAAACCTTCTTGTTTTGCCTGTAAATAACTATAGATACTCAGTTTTAAAAGAGAAGGGAAATGATTTTTTCCAGGGTTTTTATGTATATAATTTTACCGTCGAAAAAGGATTTCAATACCGGGGTAAGATAACCCATCAGTCAAATAATTTTTCAGAACGACACTATAAAGGTTATAGAGATACTGTTTTTCTTGGACGTTCATTGTATATCGAAGATAAACTTTATACAATTTCTAACCAAAAAATCAAAATCAATAGCTTAAAAAATCTAACTGAAATCACAACTATAAACCTTACCGAACAATAAAAAAAATAATTAAAGTTTTTTTTCTCTATACCTAAACCGATATAGTTTTATAAGGTTTAGATATACGAGACTAAACAGAGGGAATAAACCGAAAAAAACTAGGTTGTTCTGGATTTTAACCGCTTTTGGAGGTTTTAAATATTATGTCAATAGCCCCGAAAAATGTACATGAAACTTTGAAAAAATATATGCTGGTAGATGGATTTGACTTGGTATGTGATTTAAGGAAAAGCCAAGGTTGTTGGGTATATGACCAAAGAAACGATAAAAAATTCTTGGATTGTTTTTCATTTTTTGCAACAGTTCCAGTAGGCTTCAATCATCCTAAGATGAATAATCCTAAGTTTATAAAAAGAATAGGTGAAGTAGCGCTTAATAAACCAAGTAATTCAGATACCTATACCAGAGAGATGGCTGAATTTGTCGAAACCTTTGGAGATAAAGCCATGCCGGATTACTTCAAATATTTGTTCTTTATAAGTGGAGGAGCTTTAGCCGTTGAAAACGCTATTAAAACAGCTTTCGACTGGAAAGTCAGAAAAAATCTTGATAGAGGAAAAAGAGAAAAAGGATCTAAAGTAATTCATTTCAAAGATGCCTTCCATGGAAGAACAGGATATACTCTTTCTATGACCAATACTTTTGATCCAAATAAAACTAGATATTTTTCTACCTTCGATTGGCCAAGAGTTACAAATCCTAAATTATCTTTTCCTTTAAACGACGAAAATCTTAACCATGTTAAGGAAATGGAGAAAAAAGCAGTTTCTGAAATAGAACAGGCAGTACAGGAAAACCCTGATGACATAGCTGCTCTCATAATAGAGCCGATACAGGGAGAAGGCGGTGACAATCATTTCCGTAGAGAATTTTTCTATAAACTAAGAAGTCTCTGTGATGAACATGAAATGATGTTTATTCTCGATGAAGTTCAAAGCGGGATGGGTATCACTGGTCGTATGTGGGCTCATCAAAACTATGATTTTAAACCAGACATCGTCGCTTTTGGAAAGAAAACGCAGGTCTGCGGAATCATGGTAGGGGAACGTGTAGATGAAGTAAGAGATAACGTTTTTAGGGTTTCAAGTCGTCTTAATTCTACATGGGGTGGAAACCTTGTAGATATGGTGAGATGCCAGAAATATTTAGAGATAATCGACGAAGAAAATCTTGTAAATAACGCTGATATTCAGGGAAAATATCTTCAAAAAAGATTGAAAGAACTATCTGAAAAACACCCGGATAAAATATCTAACGTACGTGGCGAAGGGTTGATGTGTGCATTTGATCTTAATTCTACTACTAAAAGAGATCGTCTTAAAAACGAGTTGTATAGAAATGGTTTGATAATTCTCGGTTGTGGAAGTAAATCGATAAGATTCCGTCCACCTTTAATAGTTGACTCAGAAGTAATAGATCTAGCTATAAAGATAATAGATAAATCACTCAACAAAATATAAAAACATAATTAAAATAAATTCTTTTCCTTTAAGACTGGGGATACTGTATAGAGAACTTTGAAAAACCCCATGAATAGAGACCTCTTTATAAACATCATTCATTCCTTGTATAAGGAGTGGATAAGGAGATGGGTTTCACTGTTTTATTCTAAAGCAACAATATGAAAAAGTAAAAGGTCTAGGAGACTGTCTCGGATTAATGAAACAACAAAATAGATTGGAAACCATTTATACCGCTGGTTCGAACTGTTTTCCATGATGACAAGGAAAAAGGTGGACGCCCGCATACAGATGAACTTGGTAGGTAGTACGATGTATGCTACTCCCAGCATGGTATAATCTTGTGGATCCAGAATTGGAGTTTCAATGCCATGACCGGCTGAGCTTCCGGAACTTTCTAGGTTAACCTGAAAACATTCCTGATTTCACTACCCTCTGGCGTATCCGCGACCGACTTAAATCAGAAGGAATAGACATGTTAATCTGGAAGGAATTACAACGACAGTTGAACGAGAAAGGATTTGAGGTGGAAAAAGGAACCATACAGGATGCAGCTTTTGTGGAGGCAGATCTGGGGAAAAAACGACTACAGCAAAGAGAAAAAAAGCCAAGAGAAAAAGGACAAACAGTGGAGTATACAGATAAACAAAAACAGCATATGGATAGAGACGGTAGTTTCAGTGTGAAAGATGGACAGGTACATTATGGATATAAATCCCATATATAAAGCTGGATGTTGATCATCATCTAATCCGACGTGTTGAGGTTCCCATTGGCCAGCGTCCAATTACAGCGATATAGACTTTTCCGAAAAAAATGAAGTTGTATATCGAGACAGGGGATACACTGGGAAAAAGACCAAAGCCCGGGGTAAATAGTATGAAAAGAGGGGATCTCAGCATCTGGGAGAAACTACGGAATAAACGAATAGCTCGTAAGAGTGCTCCCTGGTGAACATCCGTTTAGTGTCATCAAACGGACATTTAAGGGAGGTCAGACGTTTGTGAAAAACAACCCTCCCGGGTTAGGGAGTTGTTCAAATGTTTTGCGTTTAATCTTTACCAGTTGGTTACTTTGGAACGGAAACGCTGCCAGTTCAGCATCCATGATTTTTTATGATGAAAAAGACTTCTTTGGTAAAAATCAGAGTTCTGGATCTGAAAAAAGTGAGGATTCTGATGGCGTTTCTCTCCTGTCAGACGATGATTCCTTGGTAGAATTTTATATTCGGAAGTACTGATCGGCAGTGACAAAAAAATAGGATACTAGTTTATTTTTTTTCTTCTGGATAGTATTATGTTAAAAGACATAATTATTGCTGCTATAAAAAATATTAAAGACAGTCCAATAAAAGGCACGTCGAAACTATATCTATCCGCTAGATATCCAATTATTGATGAGGAGGGACTTGCTAGCAAAATTAGCATAGAACGATAAAAACCAAGTTTTCCTGCTCTTCCTTTCTCTTCCCATTGATCCATAAGATATGATGAAATAACTGGGAAAATGGCGGTGGTAAAAGAAAGAGCCGGGCAGATAAGAAAAATTATGCCCATTGAGTCTGTAAAAACTAATGCGAGTGTAGCAAGACCTGTAGAAACCGATAGGATCATTATAATTATCTTTTTTTCATATCTGTCAGATAACGATCCGATAAAAGGCTTGAATATAAATCCTGCTAAACCTAAAATACCTAAAGCTATTCCAGCTAAAAAACCGTTGAAACCTGTTTTTTCAACAATCAGATAAGGTTGAAAAAAAGACATATAACTAATCCAGGTGATAGCTATTAAAAGATTAACTACAAACATCAACTGTACACCAGGTTTACGGAATACTCTGACTCCGTCAACTACTCTTTCTTTTATAGATACACTTTCAGGTAATCTCGTTGATTCCTGAGTGCCTTTATAAAACAAAAATATGCTGAAAACGCAGACTCCACCCCAAAGGAAAAAGAAAAAACGCCAATCATAATAGCTGGCGATAGCGGCTGCAAACATAGGTACAATATAGGCAAGAGATCCTGCGCTAGATCGGATTCCTAAAGCTTTGCCTCTTTTTTCTTTAAATATATCAGTAATCATCGATATACCGACAGATGGATATCCTCCTGTTCCTGCGCCGAGTAATATTAATGCAAATAAAAACATGAAAAAATGTATAGAAAAACCTACCAGAAAGTAGGAGATAGAAAAAACTACCATAGCTAAAATTATGCTGATTTTTCTTCCTTTAATATCTGAAAAAATGCCAGATGGAAACTGTAATAAGGCATAAAAAAGCCACATGGAGGTTAATGCTATACCTGCTTCTGTCCAACCGAAACTTAAATCCTGTATGATTTTAGGTAAAACATTGGAGATACTATATCTACCAGATAAGATTAAAAACCAGGTTAAGGATATGCAACAAAGCGCCAAATATTGTTTTTTTCTTTCTTTAATCATAACTTTTTTTAAGACCGGAAAAAAACTACCTTTATAAAATTTATCCTGCATTATACTTGCAAAAAAAAGGATTGAAAAAAATACACTGAGTAATTGTTTGTCTTAATTTGGACAGTTAACAAATTCTAAGTTTTATTTTAACTTAATTCTATTTTACGTCCAAAAAAGTATCTATAGTCTGTTATATTTTTTTTGAATCTTTTTCATCTTTTCCTTTCTTGGGGTTTTCCACAGCTATACCTGAAATAACAAATAAAAAACCGATACCCATTCCAATAAATGAGGCATACTGTATATTCTTATATGTTTCATATTCCGATTGTATGTCTTCATCCATTGTATATATAAAATCCTCCGTTATTCCATAACGTGCCATTTCTTCCAGTTTTCCAGCTGCACTAAAATAGACAGCCAATGAAATAATTAATATTATAACACCTACAACAATTCTACCGGAACGCATTTAATTTCTCCCTATCAAAACCTTTAACATTTTTTTAAATTATAATTTTCATATATAACTTTTTATCAAAAAATAAAGATGTTAACATAATTTACTTTAATTTTTTAACTACAAGATAGTACATAACAAATCCTATTAATATCAACGTAATTCCTAAAAACAATACCTGTAACGATAGGTTAGATATCATAAAAACAGATGATACTGCACCTAGGACAGGTATAACAGGGACTTTTTTTATAGAAAAAGGAACTGTAAAACCTTTATTTTTTCTTCTATCCGGTTTTTTAAATCTAAGATAAATTACTGCGCAATTAACTACAAAAAAAGTCACAAAAATAGTAAAATTAGTTAAATTAGCAACTATCTCCAGTTCTCCTAAACCTAAAAACAATATAGCTACAAAAACAGATACGGCAATAGCTACCCATGGAGTATTGGTCTTATTCCAAACTCTGGTAAAAAAACTAGGTAACACTTTTTCATCGGCGATTCCATAAATAATCCTTGATCCACTTAGAAGCATCACTAAAACTGTGTTAAAAGTAGAGAACAACGCTATACCTGATAAAATCAGGAAACTATATCCTCCAAAAACCTCTTCAGCTACTATAGAAAGAGGAGCACTAGAAGTAGAAAGTTTTTCCCAGGAGACAACACTAACCGCAGAAATACCTACTAGGATATATATTATAGTTGTTAAAACGATAGATAAAATTATAGCTTTAGGGATGTTTTTATCAGGGTTACGTGTTTCATCGGCAAGACGTGTGATACTTTCAAAACCAATATATCCAAAAAAGATGAGTACACCAGCCTTTATCACCCCTTCCATACCATGGGCAAGTTCTAAATAATCTACATTTCCAAAATACGGGATGCCGATAAATATTATGATGACCAAACCAGCGGTTTCAATCAATGTAAATAAAATTGTAAAGAAAGCAGTTTCTTTTACACCCGCTATAAGTATTACTCCACAAACTAACAATAAAGATACTGCGACTAAGCTTATAGGCGTGTTGAATATAGCTGAAAAATAATGTGAAAAACCTAATGCTACGGTTGCTGCCCCTATTATTGTCCCTGCGATTATAAGCCAGCCGATAAGCCAAGCTAATTTTTTACCAAATGATTTTTCTATATATACATATTCTGCCCCTGCTTCTGGAAAACGTGATGATAATTCAGCATAGCTTAAACCTGTAAAAGAAGCAATTACTGCAGCTATTATAAAAGAAAGCCATAATCCGTTGCCACTTAAACCTGAAGCAGCACCTATAAGGACATATATACCTGCTCCAAGGATAATTCCTACACTCATCAAAGTTACTTCGATTAAAGAAAGTGATCTTTCCAATCTAGCCATAATAAAAGTTGAAATAAAAAAGCCTAATTAATATTTTTCTGTAAAAAAATTATAATAGTTTCAGCTACCCTGCAACATCTTTTTTAAAAAATAAATCTCATTATCGTCCAGTAGATAGAAAAGAAATTCCATGTGTTTTTTTTCAGGGAGGTTAAAAGAAAAAAGATGATTAGTCTAGAAGATATCTCCATCAATTATCATACATTGAAAAAACAGGATAAAAAATATTTCAAAAAAATCTTGAAACCTGACATAGTTCTTCAATCCGGTATATCGCGTTTGGATAAACTATTAGATGGAGGTTTTAAGGCAGGTGAAATAACTTTAGTAAACGGGGATAACGATATAACCTCAGATATACCTAGCCATCTGGCTGTAAACACTTACAGGCTTTTTGATAAAAAAACTGTTTTTATAGACACAGGAATGAAGGCAAATCCTTATCTTATCTCTAGATATGCAAAAAGAATGGAGATGAAACAAAAGGAGGTGCTTGAAAAAATCTATATCTGCAGGGCTTTTACAGTACATCAACTCTCTACGATTATACATGAAAAACTTGAGTCATTAATTAAAAGACAAAAACCCCATACCTTTATAGTTGGAGATATAGCCGGTCTTTACATAGATTCTGACGTCAAAAAAAGAGAAGGCAGGTTTCTTATTAAAAATAATTTATCGAAAATTAAAGATCTTACGCTTAAATACAACCTAACTACTGTTTTTACCAACAGATACCGGAAAAAAATTCTAGATGGAAACTATATGCTAAATGATATCTATAAAAAAGTAGATGAAACTGTTGAAATAGAAAAAAGAAAAAACAGTGTTTTTATACATCTTCTAAACAAAAATTGTAAAGATCTGATTTTTATTTCCCCGGATAGACAATTAACACTTAATGATTTTGGGATGGTGATAAACTAAACTATGGGTCGTACTGTTCCTACTTTTAGAAGTATCATAGAGTCTTTTGGATGGGAATGGAACGATTTTAAAAAAGCTCTTCGTCAGATGGATCAAGAAGCTTTTGAAGAAATGTTGAATCATGCACGTCGTCATGCTGCAGCAGGTACAAATATGGCTAATCCAGATCCGTTTGAACCGGTTGTAATGAGTATTTTGATAGAACATGAAAAGAAAATACGGGAGTTAAAAAAAATTGTTGAAGGGAGCGATTCTTGACGTATATCCCATCTATAACAAAGATAAGATGGTGGTATGGCTTGGTAGTAAAAAAGGTAAACCTATCCGTATTGAAGAAAAATACCATCCATTTTTTTACGTACATGCAGATAAAAAAGATTTGTTGAAGATAAAGTCTTTTTTAGAAGAACTCCCTCAAATTAAAAATGTATCTTTTACCCATGGTAAAACCATTTTCTCTGATAAAAGAAAAAAACTTTTGTTGAAAATTTCAGTTGAAAAACTGGGTTCTATAAAAAAAATCGCCGAGCTAGTTGATAGATGGGGTCATTTTTATAAATACAGTTTTTTTAACGTAGATATACGTTTATCATCCAGGTATCTAAACGATAAAAATATTTTCTGCAGTTCATATGTTAGATGGGATGGAAAAAATTTTTTTTGCAGAGAAAAACAATGGGATATAGACTATGATTTCCCTGTTTTTAAAAAAATTTTTTTAGATATAAATCAAAATGAAAAG
This sequence comes from Thermoplasmatota archaeon, assembly GCA_036625995.1. Lineage (GTDB taxonomy): Archaea > Thermoplasmatota > E2 > DHVEG-1 > DHVEG-1 > JAZKSG01. The sequence goes on from JAZKSQ010000023.1 coordinate 7,834, forward strand.
AACAAAAATCCAAGTTTTTCCTTTGACATACCTGTTTCTTCTTTTAAGATAAACGATGATATCTGTATTAACGAGGAAAATGAGATTGATACTATTCTTTCTGCTGTACAAAAAATCGATGATCTCGATCCTGATATTATATATACTGATGGCGGAGATAGTTTTCTTTTCCCTTATCTTATACATAGAGCAAAAGAAAACAATATATCCAACCTTCTTGAGCTAGGACGAGAAAAAGATAACGTCGTCAGAATGGGTAAAAAACCTAGATCTTATTTTAGTTACGGGCATATAGTATATCGGCCGGGGTTTTATACTCTAAAAGGCAGAATACACATAGATACCTCTAATTCTTTTCTGTTTAAGGAGCCAGATCTTTCAGGTTTGATCGATATTTCCCGTTGTTCTAATATTCCCTTACAGATTTTATCTCGTCTAGGTCCAGGTACTGCTATCAGTCAGATTCAGGTTAATCAGGCTTTAAATGATGGTTTTCTTGTTCCTTGGAAGAAAAATATTCCTGAATGCTGGAAAACCGGTATGGATCTTCTTAATTCTGATAGAGGAGGACTTATTTTCGAACCAAAGGTAGGACTATTTGAGGATGTATTTGAACTGGATTATGCTTCTCTTTATCCTAACATTATGGTTCGTTATAATATCAGCCCGGAGACTGTTTTATGTAGCTGTTGTGAGCGTTCGGATATCCGTGTGCCTCAGTTAGATTATCATATATGCAGTAAAAAAGAAGGGTTACTTCCTCGTGTTTTGAAGCCTATTCTACGTCGTCGTTTTTATTATAAGGCTTGTTCTAAAAATGAAAGTTTTGATCAAAAAAAATATCGTTGTTTACAGAAGGCTTGGAAATGGGTTCTTTTGGTATGTTTCGGTTATACAGGTTATCGTAACGCTCGTTTTGGAAGAATAGAATGTCATGAGAGTATAACTGCTTATAGCAGGGATTTTTTACTTAAAGCAAAAAACATAGCAGAAAAAAACGGCTATCATGTTTTACATGGAATCGTTGACTCGTTATGGGTTAAAAAAAATTATGGAAAAAACAATGAAGATTTATTTGTTTTAGCCCGTAAAATTAGTAACCAGACTGGTGTAAAAATGGATGTTGAAGGCTGTTACCGGTGGATTGTTTTTCTACCTGATAAGTCTACCGGTGTCGGTGCTTTAAACAGGTATTATGGATTGTTTGATAACGGTGTTTTGAAGACTAGAGGTATAGAACTACGTCAGAAAAACATACCTGTTTTTTTGAAGGATACACAAAAAAAGATGTTAGATGTCTTATCTAGAGCGGATAATAAACAAGAGTTTTTAAAGAAGATACCTGCTTGTATAGATGTTTTAAAAAAACAGGCTTTGAAGGTTATTAAAGGCAGAGTAGATTTAGATGAAATGATTTATACTACCTGTGTTTCAAAAGATGTTGAAGAATATAAAGTTGATAATTTGGTTAAATCAGCATTATTGCAGATGAAGGATTTAGGATTGGATGTAAAACCTGGTCAAAATGTATGCTATGTGGTAAGCGACGAAGGGTCTAGGGATTATAAAAAAAGAGTGACTCTATCCGGAAAAATTAACGGGGAAACTATGTTGGATGTAGATTTCTATCTTAGGAAGCTATCTGAATGTGGTGAAAGTATTCTTCTACCTTTTAATTACAGTAAGGAAAAAATAGAGGTTGTTCTAAAATCCCTCAAATATAAACATTAAAAAAGCTATCATTTTTTTTTATGATTTAAGAAACGAGGTTTTATAAGTTAGGATATATAAGTTTTATTTTGAAAAAAATTATGATAGAAAATTATTCTTTTGGAAAAATGAGTGTCAACGGAAAAAAATATAGCTCTGATCTGATAATTTTCCCCAGTGAAGTAAAGGATAATTGGAGGAGGAAAAAAGGACATAGGTTATTAAAAGAGGATGTTGAAGAAATAGTTGAGAAAAAACCGGATTTATTGGTTATAGGTACTGGTGCATATGGTTTTATGAAAATTCCAAAGAGGACGTTAGAGTATCTTGAATCTAGTGATATTGAAGTAATTTATGATAAAACAAAAAAAGCTGTGGAGATATTTAACGAAAAAATAGAAGAGGAAAAAGAAGGAAAGATAGTAGCGGCTTTTCATCTGACCTGCTAAAAAAAAACGATGTTTTTTTTATTTTTGTTTAAGATAAGGATGGAGTTTTAGTTTTTCTATATAATTTTTTATAGTATTTTTTTTCCATAGTCCATGTTCGGTTATAAAAAAATCAGCATATTTTAGAGGTATAGTTTGAAAATATTGGTTTATTATTTCGGCATTTTTCAGATTGTTATCCTTTAATATTTCATCTGGATCTTTATTTTTTTCTTTTCTTAAAGTATATTTTTTAGGAATGATTTTTTCTGTTGATGAAAGTATATAAAAATTTTTTTGGTATTCTTTAGCTGAGATTGCTAATGTTTCTGTACCTATTTTGTTTACAAAACCATTTATAGATATTGAATCAGCGCCGACTAAGATTAAATCGGCATTTTTGATATAGGAAAATAAGGCTGCATCTGTCATATATTTGATTTTTATATTTTTTTCATCTAATTTTTTAGCTAAGTTGAGTCCTTCGTTTATCGGTCTTGACTCTGAACATATGACCTTAAATTTTTTTCCATCTTCTTTAGCTTTTAGTATAGATTCCAATACTGTTCCACTATATGAATAGGTCGCGATTGTTGAACCATCATTTATTATGCTGCTAGCGTTTTTACATATTTTTAAAAGATTTGAATCTAGTTTTTCAATATATCTATTTGTGTTTTGTGATATTGTTTTTTTAATTTCTTTTTTATCTATTTTTTCAAGAATTATTAGAGTCTGATTTACAAGGTTGAAAATAGCGGCCATTGACGGCTGTGCATCTATCAGTCTGTATCCAGTTTTTTTTATGCAATCTTTTATTGTATCTTTTTTACATTTTTGTGTGGCATCGATAATTGTGTCAGCAGCTTTTTTTGTAAGTTTTACTGAGCCGCTTTGGTTGTCATTTTTGATTTCATCTATTTGTTTTGCTATTTCTTCTGGAAGAAAAATTTTTTTATTCATAAAACCTTCTATTGTTTTTTTTAATGGATATATAATCCACCGTTGACGTTTATTGTTTCTCCTGTTATGTAGTCTGATAGATTTGAGGCAAGAAATAGGCATGTATTGGCTATATCTTCTGGTTTACCTAGTCTTTTTAAAGGTATTTGTTTTTTTCTCTGCTGTCTTTGTTTTTGTGTATAGTCTGCTATGATGTCTGTATCTATGGTTCCAGGTGCTATTGCGTTTACATTTATTTTTTTGTCTGCTAGTTCAAGAGCTAGGCTTCTCATAAGTCCTAGTTGTCCTGCTTTTGATGCCGAATAGTCTGCTCCGTGTGATGAACCTTTGAATGCAAGTTGTGAGGAAATAAAAATTATTTTTCCTCCTTTTTTCATGTGTGGTAGAACATATTTACATAGGTTATAGCTTCCATTTAGATTTACATTTACTATTCTCTTCCATGTTTTATTTTGTATTTTTTCGAATGGATGCCTTTGGTATATGCCTGCGTTATTAACCAGTATGTCTATTTTTCCTTGTTTTTCCACTATTTTTTTTACGTTTTCTTTTACATCTTTTGTATCTGAAACATCTCCTTTTAGTAATATTCCGTCTGATCCTTTATTTTTTATTTCTTTTAAGGTTTTTTTTGCTGCTTTTTTGTTTGATAGATAATTTATTCCAATGAATGCATTGTTTTCTGCGAATTTTAAAGCTATTCCTCTTCCTATACCTCTTGATGCACCTGTGATAAAAGCGGTTTTATCTTTTAACATAATAAATCTAAAAAAGATTAGAAGGTAGGTAATTTAAAAAATTTTGTTTTAAATCTTTTTGAAAAAAAAACAATAATTTTTTTTATCCGAAAATAATTAATTTAACCCTTTCATGTCTATCTGATTTATGGATACAAATTCTGATTTTAAAATCGAAAGGTTAAACGAAGATAACTTTGATTATTTTTTAGTTTTACTTGAAAGGATGGCCAAATATGAAAAATGTGATCCACCAGATAAAACCGCGGAAAAACGTCTCAAAAAAGATGTTTTATCTGAAAAACCACGGTTTCATTGTTATCTAGGTAAAATTAGAAGTGAATATGTCTCGTATCTACTATATTATTTTACATATTCAAGTTATTTAGCTCGACCTATTCTTCATCTTGAAGACATTTTTGTGTCAGAAAAGTATAGAAAACAGGGTATTGGCCAAAAGATGTTTGATTTCTGTATAAAAAAGGCAAAAAAGTGCAACTGTGGACGTATGGAGTGGTGTGTTTTTAATTGGAACAAGAATGCTCTCGAATTTTATAATAAAAATGATGCTACTCGTCTAAATAAGACTTATTATAGGTTAAATAAGAAACAAATCGATAGTTTTGAAAATGATTATAAAGAAATAAAGTGAAGAGAAAAGATTATAAAGGACATTTATAAATTACGTGGGCTTATGAAAAATATTTGTCGTGTAGAAATCGTCAAAAATGGGAGAAATTTTATAGCAAGGGCACATCTTCCAGACGGATCGACCAAAGAATACTGCAATGAAGATTTTGAAGATGCATTAACAGAAATGGTAATCGACCTGCAGGAAATGGTCGAAGAATAAAAAAAAACTTGATAAAAATCTTTTAAATTTATCTTAACAAGATATTGAACAAATGTTTTTATTTTATTTTTAGATAAAAACTATGGGGGTGGATACAGAAAAAACCACCAAAAAATACCGATATTATTTTTCTCCAGAGAAAAAGACATAAATAAGATTAAACATTAATATTTATCTAGAAAGAAAACACACTAATTAAGGAATTGAACTTTTATGTCCTCAAAGATACGAAGATGCGTTGACTGCGGAAAAGATATATCAAATCTGCATCACAATGCAAAAAGATGCAAAAGATGCGCTAAACTTAGAAAGAAAAGAAAAGATAGAAAAAGACATCTAAAAAAACGTATACAAAAACTAAAATGGGATTCCTTTATCGAAGACACCAAAACTGGTGAACTAACACATAGAAGCGCCAAAGGAAGCAAAATAAGATACTGGCTTGACAAAATATGTAAAAAACTTACATCACAAGAACTAGACGTACTATTAAACATCTGGGATAGAAGAATAAAAAATCTAGACTCAAAAAAAGATAAAAAAACAGAATTCAAAACCTGCGCAGGAATAGTAAGATACTGGAGAGACTACAATATACTAAACAGCCAAATAGACGGACTGTCCTATGAATCAAACGCAGG
>JAZKSQ010000024.1:0-13093 GCA_036625995.1 Thermoplasmatota archaeon
AACACTAGCCGACGTGTTATTAAAGATGATAAGACATAAAATAAGAAGACTTGCTGTTGTTAAGGATGAAAAGTTGATAGGTGAAATTACGTTAGGTATTTTGATAAACAAATATTATAAAGCCAGTCAATATCATCCGATAACAGATTAAAAAAAATTATGTCTTTTTTTAATTTTAAAGTTTTGATAGTCTTTCTTTTAATTCTTCGATGATATTTATAGAAGAAGGGTCCTTTTTTCTAAGTAAACCTAAATAACAACTAACAAAATCGCCTAGATACATTGCGTATATCATTCTAGCTAACTTTTTCTTTCCTTTAACCTCAATTTCTATTACGTTGGATGTGTTATCTTTGAATAATTTCTTCATGAATTTTAATCTTTCAGACATATAGACAGATTCATTTTTTTCATCTCTAATTAATATACAGCTAAAATTTTTAGAAAACTCTGGATTTAAAGACCAGGCTACAATGTCGTTATGATTACACTCTGGTATTTCATCATATCTACTAATGAGTTTGCTATTTTCGTTGAATTGATTAGCCCATCTTCTAGCTACAGGTGTATAAACACCCCATCCATATATTTGAGGTATAGTATTATCAATCATCTTAGCTGTTTTTTTAGCTAAATTTTTTTCAATAGGGATATTTTTGTTGTTGTCTTCTCTTACCCACTTCGATTTTTCGATAGCTTCTTTTATATCTGATTTTATCTTTAATCTTAATAACCCTACTTTTTGTAGAGAAAAAATCATTGAAAACAACAAATAGCCTAAAGCAGTTCTTGGTCTAAGACCAGATGGAATATTTATATGTGGAAGATTTCTTTTTTCGCAGAATTCCTTTAATCTCCCCCCAGCAGATATTCCAATTATCTTACATTTTTTTTGATAAGCATGCTGAAAAGCATTCAAAGTCTCTTCTGTATCACCAGAATAACTTACTGAAAAAATAAGAGTATTTTTGTTGGTCCATTTAGGTAAGTCATATTGACGATTTACAAAAACCGGTATTTTTAACTTGCCTCTAAGAAAAGATTGTAATAAGTCACCAGCAATTGCAGATACACCAACACCAGTAACTACTATATTGTCTATCTTATAAAGTCTTCCTAAATCAGTTTTCTCAACAATTTCTTTGCTTTCATTTATCTGTTCAGGAAATCTTTCAAAATCATCAAGAATACCTGACTTATCTATTTTATTGATGGATTCTATATCATCCAACATTTACGGTCAATCCCTCCTTTAATAAGAATTATATCTTAACAAAGGCGATAATATATGTATCAAGTTAAACTTATTTAGAGATTTTCATATCATACCTTTTTAATGCGAATGCTTAAAATAAAAAAAGATTGTTTCCTTTTCTTAATGTTGGACCATGATAATCTCAAAGCAAAAAAAATTTGATTATATAGTTAAACAGATTGAAAATAAACCTGTTTTTTTATTGGGATGCAGTGAATGCGCAACAATCTGTCACACAGGTGGTGAAGATGAAGTTATATCCATGAAAAAGAAACTTGAAGAAAAAGACATAAAAGTAACTGGCTGGACTATCTTAGATCCTGCTTGTCATTTTTTAAACGATAAAAGATTGTTGAAAAAACATAAAAATCAACTTAACTGTTCGGAAAAAATTTTGGTATTGGCATGTGGAAACGGGGTTCAGACTGTATCTGAAATACTTACCGATAAAGATGTTATAGCAGGAACTGACACGCTATTTTTAGGAGAAATTAAACATTTCGATGAATTTGAGAGAAAATGTAACCTATGTGGAAAATGCCTAACTGATATGTTTGGCGGAATATGTCCTATTACTTTATGTCCAAAAAGAATGCTAAACGGCCCCTGCGGGGGATCAGTGGATGGAAAATGCGAAGTTAATCCTGACTATCCTTGTGTATGGGATAAAATAATTAAGAAGTTAAGTGAGAAAAAAAAATCTGAAGTTATAAGTGAAATAGTGCCACCGAAAGATTGGTCTAAATCTAGAATTGAAAGGAGGAAAGCTGAAAATTTATGACACAAAAAAATAGCCGTTCTGGCATCTTAAAAAAAGTATTGGAAAACAACAATTTTGCAGTAACAGCAGAAATAGGTCCTCCTAAAGGATCTGATCCAAATGAAATAATAAAGAAAGCTGAAAAACTAAGAGACTCTGCGGATTGCTTTAATATAACCGATAATCAGACGGCTGTTGTAAGAATGTCAAGCTGGGCAGGTTGCTCAATTTTATTAAAAATGAATCTGGAACCTATTATGCAGATAACCTGTAGAGACAGAAATAGAATTGCAATACAAAGTGATATATTAGGGGCAGCAGCAATCGGCATAAAAAACGTCCTACTAATCACAGGTGATCATCAATCATTTGGAAACCATCCGCAATCAAAAGGCGTATACGATCTAGATTCCATACAGACGATAAAAATTGCTAGAGAAATGCGTGACAAAGGCATATTTCAAAGTGGAGACAGAATCTTATCTACTCCTCCAGATATATTTATTGGAGGTGTTGCCAATCCTTTTGCAGATCCTGTAGATTACCGTGTAGATAGATTAGAAAAAAAAATAAAAGCTGGCGTAGACTTTATTCAAACCCAAAGCGTCTACAATATCGAAAAATTCAAAAAATGGATGCGTGAAGTAAATCAAAGGGGATTGGATAAAAAAGTACATATATTAGCAGGGATTACACCTCTAAAATCCAAATATATGGCTAAAAGAATGAAGTTTGATATACCTGGTGTAGATATACCCAACCAGATATATGATAAAATACAAAAGTCAGATAATGTAAAAAAAACGGGATATGAATTATCTGTGAAGATAATAGATGAAATAAAAAAAATAGAGGGAATCCACGGTATTCATATAACAGCATTGTTCTGGGAGGAAATAATATCAAAGATAGTTAGAAAAGCTAAATTACTTCCTAGGTTTTGAAAAAATTGATATCGGCGAAAGTTTACCCTTAAAAAAAATTTTTTGTACATTGAAAGATTTAAAAATAAGTTACTTATATCATTTTCTCAAAAAGACTACTTGAGTATTAAGGTAAAAAAATTCAAATTAGCCTGTTTTTTTATTGTAATGCGGAGGTAAAAAGTTATGGCAAAAAAAGAAATGGATAAAATCTTAGTAACTGGCGCAGTTGGACAGATAGGATCCGAACTAACAATGGCTCTTCGTGAAAAATATGGTGATGATAACGTCGTAGCTTGTGGACATAAGACCGAACCTGGTGAAAAATTAAAAAAATCTGGACCTTTTGATTTTTTGGATGTTACGAAAAAAGAAGAAATAGAAGAGATTGTAGATGAATACAATATAGATACAATCTATAATATGTCTGCAATATTATCGGGTGTAGGAGAAAAGAAACCTCTTTTGTGTTGGAAGGTAAATATGGACGGTCTTCACAACATTTTAGAAGTTGCTCGTGAGAAAGATTTAACCAGGATTTTTGTTCCAAGTTCAATAGCTGTTTTCGGACCTGAAACTCCAAAGAAAAACACTCCTCAAGATACTGTTCTTAAGCCTACGACTATGTATGGTGTTACTAAAGTATCCGGTGAATTGCTTGGAGATTATTATTTTAAAAAATTCGGTATAGATATTAGAGGTGTTAGATATCCAGGTATTATAAGTAGTGAAACCCTACCCGGCGGCGGTACGACAGATTATGCTGTTGAGATTTTTTATGATGCTATTAAAAACAAAGAGTATGAATGTTTTGTTAAAAAAGAAACCCGTCTTCCTATGATGTATATGCCTGACTGTATCAATGCTGCTATTGATCTAATGGAGACAGATGTAGATAACTTGAAACATCATTGTGATTTTAATGTGACCTCTATGAGTTTTTCAGCAGGTGAAATAGCTGAAGAGATCAAAAAACATATTCCTGATTTTGAATGTAAGTATAAACCAGACTTTAGACAGGAAATTGCGGATTCTTGGCCAAATGATCTTGATGATTCTGCAGCACGGGAAGAATGGGGGTGGAATCCTCAATATGATCTATCTTCAATGGTAGAAGACATGTTAAATAAGCTTAAAAAAAGATACGAAAAAGGAAAATTATAACAATTTTTTTAACTTTTTTTTCTATTTTGATTTACAGTTATTTAAAGGATTGGAAACCTTTTTGTGTTGAAAATTTATTAAGTTGTTTCTGATTTAACTGTCAGGTGAATTTTTATGCAAAATTTAGAGGAGATTAGGAAATATATGGAAGGAGAACTAGATAGTATTAAAAAAATTCTTGGAGAAGAAGCTGATTATTTATTAGATTTTGATAACCCAAAAATTAAAAAAGAAGATTTATATCTTCCAGGTTTTGATTTTATAGATAGAGTATTTAAAGATTCTGATAGAAATTCTCAAGTTTTAAGAAATCTTAAATCAATATTTAATCACGGAAGACTTGCTGGTTCAGGATATCTATCTATTCTTCCAGTTGATCAAGGTGTAGAACATAGTGCTGGTGCAGATTTTGCTCCAAATCCTATCTATTTTGACCCTAAGAATATTGTCAAATTGGCGATTGAAGGAGGATGTAATGCGGTAGCCTCAACTTTAGGGATTTTAGGATCTGTCTCAAGAAAATATGCCCATAAGATCCCTTTTATCGTAAAAATAAATCATAACGAGCTTTTAAGTTATCCCAACAGTTATGATCAAAGGATGTTTGCAGATGTAGAACAAGCTTGGAGTATGGGTGCAGCTGCAATTGGTTGTACAATCTATTTTGGTTCCTCAAAAAAATTATCCAACCGGCAGATCGAACAAGTATCTAAGGCATTTAAAAAAGCACATGAACTAGGTATGGGGACAGTTTTATGGTGTTATCTTAGAAATCCTGCTTTTAAAGTAAACAAAAAAGATTATCATTCTTCCGCCGATTTGACTGGCCAGGCTAACTATCTTGGTTCTACTTTGGAAGCGGATATCGTAAAACAAAAACAAGCTACATTAAACGGTGGTTTCCTTGCTTTAAATAAAAAAGGTACTAAATACGGTAGATTTGACGAAAAAATTTATAATAAACTTACCTCCGATCATCCAATCGATTTAGTAAGATACCAAGTCGCTAATTGCTATATGGGTAGAGTTGGTTTAATCAATTCTGGTGGAGCATCAGGGGAGAACGATTTCAAACAAGCAGTAAGAACTGCGGTTATTAATAAAAGAGCTGGTGGTATGGGTCTCATTTCAGGTAGAAAATCATTTCAAAAACCTATGAAAGAAGGGATTGATCTTCTACATGCAATCCAAGATGTGTATCTCTCTAAAGATATAACAATTGCATGATGAAAAAAAAATTTAGCTAAATAATCTGTTTTTGAAGCCAAATTTTTATATACCCAAAAAATGATTGTATTTTTCGGTATACCTAAAAATATTCAGAGGAAAAAAATTAGATGATACAGGAAAAAAAACGATTAGATCAAATTAAAAACGGCGAAAAAGCAAAAATCATATCGATAAAAGGCGGACACGGGTTTCAAAGAAAAATTGCATGTATGGGTCTAAGGGAAGGAAAAAAAGTAAAAATGATCTCTCGACAACCGTTAAGAGGACCTCTAACAGTCAAATTTGGGAACTGTAACGTAACTATTGGGAGAGGGATGGCAAAAAAAATAATTGTTAAGAAAATATGATAAAAAAAATCGTTTTAATGGGCAATCCCAACGTGGGAAAAAGCGTTGTTTTTTCCAGACTAACTGGTGCAAACGTTATTTCTTCAAATTATCCAGGAACTACAGTCGACTTTTCAAAAGGAAAAATGATGCTAGAAAACCGTAAGGTAGATCTTGTCGATGCCCCTGGCACATATTCTTTAGAACCTTCTAGTAAATCCGAAGAAGTAGCTCTAAAAATGGTGGAAGAGGCAGATGTAGTAATAAATGTTGTAGATGCCACAAATCTAGAAAGAAACCTATATCTCACTTTACAACTTTTAGAAAAAGATATTCCAGTAATCGTTGCCTTGAACCTCTGGGATGAAACTAAACATCTTGGAATAAACATCGATGAAAAAAAACTGCAGAAAATGTTGGATGTACCAGTTGTACCTACTACGGCTCTGACTGGGGAAGGCATAAAAGATCTGGTCTCAAAAATAAAGGACGCTAAACCCTCCGAAAAAGTCAAACCTTCTAGTGAAGAAGGCCGCTGGATCGAAATAGGACATATTATTAAAAATACAGAAAAAGTCCAAGGTAAACATCATTCCTTGAAAGACAGGATTTCAGATCTTACTATTAAACCTCTGACAGGTTTACCTATTGCTTTAGCCATCATTTTCTTTGCTTTTTGGATTGTTAGAGTAATTGGTGAAAATCTGATTTCATATTTTTTCGAACCTATCTTTAATGAGTTATATAAACCATTTATTTTGGAAATAGGTAAAATTATTGGTCCGGGCACAATTTATAAATTTCTTATCAGCCCGACTTTCGGTGAAATAGACTGGGTTGAATCCTTAGGGATGCTTACCACAGGTATATATGTACCAGTTGCTATGGTACTTCCATACATTGTGGCTTTCTATTTTATACTGTCGCTTTTAGAGGATACTGGGTATTTACCTCGACTTGCTACTTTACTGGATAATGTTTTCCATAAATTAGGTATGCATGGCTACGGAATAGTGCCGGTCTTTTTGGGTTTAGGCTGTAATGTCCCAGGAATGCTTTCGATTAGGTCATTTGAGACACGTAAACAAAGGTTCATAGCGGCGACTCTTCTTTCTATTTCTGTACCATGTATGGCACAAACATCACTTATTTTTGCTATTTTTTCTAATGCACAAATAAAAGAAGGACTAAAATTTCCACCTATAGTCTACATTTTTATGGTTTTCACAACTCTATTGATACTTTATTTCGTCACTGGTTTTATATTAAATAAATTTGTCAAAGGAAGTAGTCCTGAAATATTTATGGAGATACCCAGCTACCGTATCCCCCATTTAAAAACTACATTTAAAAAAACCTGGATGCGTATTAGATGGTTTCTTAAAGATGCCTTACCTTGGCTTTTTTTAGGTGTGTTTGCTGTAAATCTTTTATATACGGTAGGTTTTATCAGTTTTCTTGCAGATCTTTTTGAGCCTCTAATGAAGGGTATATTTGGTCTTCCCGGTGAAACTTCTGTTGTCCTTCTTAGCGGTTTTCTAAGAAAGGATTTGGCGGTTGGCACCCTTCTTAGTTTCCCGGCTGGAACCTTTAGTGCTATGCAATTAGTGATAGTAGCTACAATGCTTACTGTTTTTTTTCCATGTGTAGCAACTTTTGCAGTAATGATTAAAGAACTAGGCATAAAAGATATGATCAAAGCATCTTTCATTATGGCGGGTGCTGCAGCTATTATTGGTATTATTTTAAGATTGATTTTGTTAGGGGTGTGATCAAATTTTGAGAAAAAAAACAATAGAAGATTATGTTGAACTTATCAATAATTTACAGATAGAAAAAAACAGAGTTCATACAAATGAGATTGCTCAATATTTTAATATTACGCCTTCTAGTGTTACAGAAGCATTTAAAAAACTGAGTGAGGAAGGATATATAGATTATAAAAGTTATAGAGGTGTAAAATTAACAAAAAAAGGAAAGAAATTAGCTGACAAAACTAAAAAGGCACATAATAATCTTAAAAAATTTTTAATGTTATTAGGTATAAGAAAAGAAATAGCGGAAAAAGATGCCTGTGAAATGGAACATATTTTACATGAAGAAACAATGAATGCTTTGATAAAGTTTGTAGAATTAATCAATAAATGTGAAGTGATACCTTACTGGCTATCAAGACTTAAAAAATATATTCGTAATGGGAGACTAAATAAATGTAATTGTCCCAAAGAAATAGCTAAAATCTGTCGAAAATACGAAGAACCGGAAAGTGAAAAAATAAAAGATTAAGATAATTTTTATAGTTCTGATAGATGTTTTATTCTTTTAACCATATTCGGATGTGTACTTAATGTTTCCATTATTCTATCGGATTTTCCTAGTTTTACTTTTTTTCTAGATAGCATCATTAATTCATTTTGATCAATTTTTCCGTTCATATCTACATCTATGTCTTTGATGCCCTTGATTTCATTACGAGCTTGTGATGGGTCATTTAAAAAGAAGGCTTTCATACCTTCTGCTTGTTTAAGTTTTTTTCTTGACATCTTTGCGCTACTTAATGAAAGCTTATATAAAGCTGTGGCTAGATGATGGGGCTGTGATCCTACTTGAGTACTTCCTTTATCGGCATAGTATTCTCTTATCCTTGAACCGTACATGACAAGTAGGTTAGTGATAAAATATACAACTAAAGCCAATAGTCCGATAGCTATCATTGCTCCTGCATTTCTTTGTCTACCCCCAAACATTCCTCCCCAGAAGAAAGATATGTATATCATGTAACAAATCATGGGTACTACACTTAGGATGGTGATCACTGCCATATCGCGGTGTTTTACATGTGATATTTCATGACCTAGAACAGCCTTTAGTTCTTCATCAGATAAAAGCTTTAGAATTCCTTTGGTTACACATACTCTTGCGTCTTGCTGTGATCTGCCATAAGCAAAGGCATTAGGTAAATCTAAGCTTGAAACTGCTACTTTTGGTTTTTTAGGGAGTTCAGCTTTTTTTGATAACTCTTGAACCATTTGATGTAATTTAGGATATTCACTTTCTGAGACATATTTAACTTTCATAGACCATTCTACTGTTTTTGGACCGATTAGGTATTGAATTAAAACTAAAACTACGGCAAAACCAATCATGAATATATAGAAAAATTGCCCTTGTCCTCCAAGTAAATAGCCGATTGCCATAATTACTCCATATAAAATCGCAAACAATAATCCAACTAAAATATATAATCTAAGTTGCAACCACATCTTATTTCTCACCTTTTAATTTTAAATTGTTAAAGCCATCCAATATATGAATTTTATCCCTTAAAACAGATTTCTAGACAAATAAATACTTTTTTTCTTGATTTTGTAAAGTTTAGGACTTGAATATTGAAATAATATGTTAAAATATTTCCTAGTTATTAAAAAATATATTCCAAAAAAAACAAAATATTTATATAAGCTTATGGGTTTTGGTTTATCTAAAAAGTTAGCTAGGAGGGAAAAAATGGAAGTAAATAATCCAAATACTCTAGTTGGAAAAACAGTATATGATAAAAACGGGAACAGTATAGGTAAAATTGATAAAACGTGGCGCAGCTGGAATAACGAATGGCCAGGATACTTCTTTGGAATTAGGCCAAACGAAAACACTAAAGACACATGGTTCAGAGGCACAAATAAACTAGTGCCCATTTATAGTGATTACATAAAAGATACAGATCAAAACGTGACTTTGAATAAAACAACTGAAGAACTAAGTCATTTTTGGAACAGGGCTATTCCTTGTGGAGAAACAACTTGTCCAACGGATGAATTAATTGACAAACCAATCTATGATAAACATAACTCAAGGGTAGGAACATTTTATGCCTGGGTAGAAAGCGATGGCACCTTTAAGAATTACGGATGTTTCATTGATCCTTATCTTTGTGAAAACTGGAATATGCCATATAATGCATTGATGCCAATGCCTACCAATTACATATGCGATGTTAAGGATACAATAAAACTTGATAAGACTTTAGATGAACTAAAATCTTACTGGGATAAATACCACATGCAACACTAAAAAGAAGAGTTTTTTGAGGGAAATAATGAATTTCCCTTTCTAAACATTTTTTTTACCAAATATATCTATCTGATTTTTTTGAATCTTCCTTTAACTTATTGAAGGTTTTTTCTGTTACTTCAACTATTTTTTCGAATTTTTCTCCATGAACGCTAAGTAATATGTTCTCAAGTGAAGTATTTAAAGACTCCTTCATTGAAGAAATTATGAGTATATATCTAATTAACCATGTAGCTAGTTTGTTTGCAAATTTCTTGTCGTTTCGATGAGCAATATTTCTAAATATTCTTGTTTGCATTAATTCTTCTATTGCTTTCTTTATTGATACGTCGTTTTTACCTGACATTATTTTTTTACACCTTTTTTTTAAATATTTTTTTATGACAAAAATTACTTTGTCTTAGAAATATAAATATCTTTCTATAAAAATAATTGTAGAAAGAGATTTTAGAAAATAATTATAAAAAAAAGATACAAAACAAAAGAAAAATTAACTTAACGATATACTAACTACATTATTTCCTCTTAAAATAATAGTGCCAAGTTTTCTTTTAGATTCATCTCTTTTTTCATCAACATCAGATAAAACCATATTCATATATTGATCATAACCTGTCAATTTTCCTTCTATCTGACGTCCATCCTTCAATAGAAGCGAAAGCTTTTGATTCAACGATTTTTCTAGAACATCTAATGGTAATGCCATGATAAAGGCAAAACAGATTACCCTTTTTAAATTATTCCCTTCAGAAAGATAGTAACATGTCACTAATTGTAAATGATAACAGTTATATGCAATATAAAGAATACACAAATAAAAAAAGATTATTAAAAAAATACTGTAAAATTTGGGCGAGGAAAGAATGTCGGATGGAAATATTGTACATGTAGTAGGTACAGGAACAATAGGAGAACCTTTAATTGGGTTGTTATGCGACGCACAAACTGAACTTGGTATAGATGAAGTAACCTTCTACAAACATAGCCCCGTATTAAAAGACCGACCTAAAATAAAAGGACTGCAGAGAAGAGGAGCGAATCTAGCAGTAGCAAAGGAAAAAATCAATGAATTTAGAAAACTCGACTGTGGCCCTATGTACAAAGGGGAAGAAGCCATTAGAAGAGCCTCTGTTGTAATAGATTGTACACCAAAAGGAATCGGATTGATGAATAAAGAAAAGTTCTACAAAAAGTATAAAGATGAAGTTAAAGGATTTCTAGCACAAGGTTCAGAATTTGGTTTCGGAAAAATGTATGCAGTAGGAATAAACGACAAAGCAATAACAGAAGAAGACCAATTTATACACATAGTAAGTTGCAATACTCATAACATCGCAGCGTTAATCAAAACACTTGGAATGGACGGAAATAAAAACAATCTAAAACACGGAAGATTTCTTTGTATAAGAAGGGCAAGTGACGTAAGTGAAGTAAAAAAATTTATACCCTCACCAAAAGTAGAAGCTCATGATGACCCACAGATGGGAACACATCACGCAAAAGATGTGTATCATCTATACAAAACAATGGATGTCGAACTAGATGTATTTTCAAGTGCATTAAAATTGAATACACAATATATGCACAGTATATGGTATAACTTAAAAATAAAAAATAAAACCACTACCGAAGATGTTATACAAAAATTCAAAAATAACCCACGGATAGCGATTACCAACAAAAAATCTACAAACCAAGTATTTTCCTATGGTAGAGACCACGGACACTATGGAAGAATTCTTGATCAAACAGTAGCAGTAGTCCCCACAATCCATGTGATAAACGAAAACGAAATATTCGGTTTCTGTTTTACACCACAAGATGGAAACTCCTTACTAAGCAGTGTAAGCATGGTAGAAAGATTTCTCTATCCAAATAACTATGAAAAGAAACTAAAATGCCTTGGAGCTTTCTTATTCCAAGAAGTCTAAACAATATTAAAAATTAAAAACATATTTTTTCTTTCTACCAAAAAAATCATAAACTTTTCGCCTAAACTTATTCTAAAGAAATTGAATTAGGAAATAAAAAAAATGAAAGATGGAAAAAAAATAATACGCGATCCAATATACGGCGATATTAAATTAGAAGGAGTAACATTACAACTTTTAGAAACACCAGAGATACAAAGACTTCAAAACATTAGTCAATTAGGACTTGCAAATCTAGTTTTCCCTGGAGCTCATCATACAAGGTTTGAACATTCGCTGGGAACGCTCCATATGGCATCTACCGCCGCTGAAGCTCTCAACCTAGACGAATATAAAAAAGATTTAATCACATGCGCAGCATTTTTACACGATCTTGGCCATGGGCCCTTTTCACACACACTTGAATCAATATTACGAGAAACATTACATGTCGATCATGTCGATATGACAGAAAAACTCATCTTGGGAAATTACAGTATATTCGAAAAAGAAGAAAAGCAGTATATAACAAAAAAAGAAGTATTTCAGGTCTTAGAGGAAAATCAAATTGACAAAACGAAAGTTGTTGAAATAATCAGAGGGATACACAATGATCATAAATATCTTACAGAACTCTTAAATAGCGCAATCGATGTGGATCAATTAGACTACATTATGAGAGATGCCTACTATACTGGTGTGGCTTATGGAATGGTAGACGTAGAAAGATTTTTACTAACTTTAAAAAAACATAAAAATAATTTATATGTAGAACGTAAAGGTATAGGTGTAATCGAAAACATACTAATGGCCAGAGCTCTAATGTATTCTTCAGTTTATTTTCATAAGACAGTTCGAATAGCAGAACTAATGCTTTCGAAAGCAATAGAACTTACTGAAGAAAAAAATCCTTTTGATTTTTTTAAAATGACAGATGGTGAATTAATAAACTATCTTAAACATAAAGGCAAATTTCAAGAGGAAATTGCTACTTCTTTAAAATACCGTATGTTATTCAAACAAGCATATATGGGTTCGCCTTTTTCTCTAAGTGAAGAACAAAAGGAAATTATTAAAAGACTTAACGATAAGCAATCTAAGAGAGAAAAAGAAAAAGAAATTGAAGAAAAATTAAACATTCCTCATGGACATGTCATTATAGATATCCCCTACGACGAGCTACATGAATCAGAACCCCGTATAGATCAAACTAACATACAGATTAAGGAAAACGGCCAAAAAATATCTTTAGATAAAATTACGCCAATTCCTTCTGCTATTAGATCTAGATCTATCCCTGACTGGATGATAATGGTTATAACAGATGAGGAACATCGTGATATAGTTTCAAAGAATGCTGAAAAAATAATTTTCGGCTAGAAAATATTTAATTTCTTTTAACAGTACTTCGGAATGTAGCATTTTCGAGCTGTTTTACTATTCCTGAAAAGACA
>JAZKSQ010000025.1:0-13077 GCA_036625995.1 Thermoplasmatota archaeon
ACAATTACGATGTTTTTTATCCCTGCTATATCAAGAGCGGTTAGATGTTCCCAGGTTTGAGGTTGAGGACATTCTTCGTTTGCAGCGATTACAAGTACTGCTCCATCCATAATTGCTGCTCCGGAGAGCATAATTGCCATTAGAGTTTCATGTCCTGGTGCATCAACAAATGATACTGATCTTAGAAGTGTTGTTTTACTGCCGCAATGTGGGCATTTTTTCTTTGTGCAATAACAGGTTGGTTCTTCGCATTCTTCACATTTATAAAAATCAGCGTCGGCATAACCTAATTTTATCGTTATTCCTCTTTTAACTTCTTCTGAATGTTCATCAGCCCATTTACCTGTGAGTCTCTGGGTTAAGGTAGTCTTTCCGTGATCTACGTGTCCTATCATGCCGATATTTATTTCAGGGATGCTTTTATCATCCATTATTTTTCCTCTTCCTCTTTAGACTGCTGTTCTTTTTTACCTCCTTCTCCACTCTCACTTTTATCTGAGCCTAGGATTTTATCAATGGGTTTCGAACTATGTTTGGTTACTTTCATGTTTATCTGTACGATGTCTTGACTTATTGTATTTCCCCGGACTGTTTTTTTTCTACGCATACCTTTTTGTTTCGGTTTGAAACCTTTACTTTTAGAAAGGAGTATCCTTCTTCTACCGCGTCCTGGGAGGTCTTCTCTCATGATGAATCCGTCTTTGTCTGATCCTCCTGTTACCTCTAATTTATATCCAGGCAATTCTACAAAGATACCATCTACTTCGTCCCCTATTTTTTTTCCTATTAGTGAGTTAGCGTGATGGCCACCTATATCTACGTTATATGCCTTACCGTTTTTTGGATCGTTTATCACTACTTTAAATTCTACCATTATTTACTGACTCCTTAAGCTTTAAATAAATATTTTTCTTATCTTTCTTTTCCTCCCGGTAATAATAATATACATATTAATAGCTTTTTGATATTTGGGGCTTTTTTTTGAAAAAATGAAAAATTATTTAAAAGAATTTTTGTTTGTTGTTTTTTAAAGTGGATTTTATGGGGGAGACATAAAAGAATGTCTGATTTCATTTGGCATTGGACAGATGGAAACAAAAAGATTTATACTCGTGACACCGAGGTTGCTGAAAAGGCAATGAAGAAAGGTTTACTCGTCATGGGAGAAATGGTAAAACCTAACATAATGAGATATTAACCTTTTTTAGTTAATGTTAAGTGTCATCGATAAAATTAAATAAATTTAATTTTTCTTTTTTTTCTACGTAAGTTTTTTAGTTAGTAAGTTTATTAATGTATTTTAACTATGTCAGATTATAAAGAGTTATTAAAGAAAGTTATGGATAACGTTTCAAACAAAAAAGGTTCTTCGGATCGCTTTAAATTACCTGATCCAGAAATAGTCTATGAGGGAAACACAACTATTATTAAAAATTTTGATAAAATATCTAATGCGGTTAATCGTGATCCTGATCAAATTTTAAAGTATTTGCTAGGTAATCTTGGCACTGCTGGAGATATTCAGGGTGGAAGAGCTGTTTTTAAAGGAAAAATTCCTGATGGGCAGATACGTAAGAAGATTACCAATTATTTGGAAACTTTTGTTTTATGTCCCGAGTGTGGACGACCTGATACGCATTTAGTTAAAAAAGATAGACTTGTATTGATTAGATGTGATGCCTGTGGTGCCTTTCGTTCTACTAAATCCCGTAAAAAAGAAAGGATTAAAAAAGAAGGTAAAAAGCTAGAAGAAGGTGAAACTTATACAGTTACCATTAAAGATATTGGAAGAAAAGGGGACGGTGTCGCATATTATGATAAATATCGTATTTATGTTTCAGGTGCAATGAAAGGATCAGAAGTAAAAATTAGAATACAGAAAATTTCTGGAAATCTTGCATTTGCAAAAATTGTATAAAAAAAACATCTTAAAATCTTGTTTCTATTAACTTCTTTTATCATATTTTTTTTATATCTATTTTTGGATACTACCAGATAAAAACTTGCTTTTTGCGAAAATTATTTAAACTAATTACTGTATTCAAAATTGCGTGTCAGACAAACGATGTCTTTTGTCTTAGATAAGGCATACAATAGACATATAATCGGCATCATATTGGCACCAAAAAAACACATATTTGAGGAGCCTTTATGAAAAAACAGAGGATTACAATAAGACTCACTAAACAGGATATACATTCCCTGGACCTCTTTGTAAGAGCCGGGGAATTTGCTACAAGATCCGAGGTTATCCGCCGCGCAATCAGCGAGTTTATAAAAAATTATGCTGATGAAATTGTCGAAAGGGCAAATAAAATCAAAAAGGTTCAAGAAATGGAGATCGCACTCGAATCCATGGAACCTTATATGGAAAAATAACGTTTAAAAAAATATGTATGTGTGATGAGGAGGGATGGGATGCCCCCAAAATTCAGAAGGACGCCTTTAGATAACATTCCGTTATAAAAGGCGTCCTTCAACTACCAGACCAACAATCACTAATAATCAAATCTAGGAGGGATTTAAAAATTGGGAAGTAAAAGTATGGAATCTTTTGTTGAAAATGCAGTTAAAAACAAAGAAGAAGAAGAAAAAAAACTCAACATGAATAAAGAGGACATGTTCGGGACACCACAAATCACGATAGTAGGATGTGGTGGAGCTGGAGGAAACACAATAACCCGGTTAAATAAATTAGGTGTTAAAGGAGCTAAAACTATAGCTATAAATACAGATAAACAAGCTTTAGATTTAGTAGATGCAGATCATAAATTATTGATAGGAGAAACTTTAACAAAAGGCCTAGGGGCCGGAGGATTTCCTAATATAGCAGAAAGAGCAACTAGAGAATCCAGCAGAGAAATAGAGGAATTAATTAAAGATTCTGATCTAGTTTTCATCACAGCTGGTATGGGCGGAGGAACAGGAACAGGTACAGCGCCTATAGTTGCCGAAATAGCAAAAAAACACGACGCAGTTGTAACATCTATGGTATCTACACCATTCAATGTAGAGAGAGCCCGATTAATAAAAGCAGATGAAGGACTAGACAATTTAAGAGTAAAAGCCGACAGCACCGTTGTGTTAGATAACAACAAATTACTAGAATTTGTACCGAATCTCCCTATAAACAAAGCTTTTTCAGTAATGGATCAAATGATAGCAGAAACAGTAAAAGGTCTTTCTGAAACTATAACCGTTCCATCCTTAATAAACCTAGATTATGCAGATATGAAAGCCATAATGAAACAAGGAGGGTTATCGATAATGCTCTGGGGAGAAGCAGATGAAGACGCCGGTGTAGAGCAAATAGTAAAAGAAGCATTAAATCATCCGTTACTAAATGTAGACTATCACGGAGCAACTGGGGCTTTAGTACATATAACAGGTGGACCAGATATGAGTCTAAAATATGTACAAGACGTAGCTAAATCATTAACCAACGATCTGGATTGTTACTCTAATGTCATATTAGGTGCAAGAGTACTACCCGAGTTTGAAGGAAAATGCAGAGTGATGGCTATAATGACTGGTGTAGAATCTCCAAATCTTCTAGGATCTAACTCAGTTCAATCATCACAAATGAAAGATACAAATGTAGCACAGGTGGCTACTTCAAATAGAAATACTTCACAAAACAAATTCGATATAGATTTCGTCAAATAAAAAAAAACAATAATTTTTTTATATCTTTTTTATTTTCTTCTTTTCATATTAAGTTTTAATAACAGTTCCAATTCCTTTTTTGTTTTTAAGTAGACTTTGTAGACGATCTAATTTTCTTCCATTTATTACAAATGAAGGTATTTTTGCTCTTTTAATAATTTTTAAAGCAGGGGGATCCACCACCATATTTTTTCCTGCTTCAGTCCATTTAGTACCATATTTTTTTATCAATTTATCAACGGATATTTTACTTATCATTTTAGCATCTGAAAATTTGTTTGGATCTTTATTAAATATACCATCTACATTTGTAGCAATAATGAACTTATCAGCCTTAGTTTTCTCAGCGAGTTCTGCTCCAACCATATCTGTGCTATGACCTGGTCTCGTACCTCCCATTACGACAATTGAATCTTTCTCTATTGCATCATCTGTATTTGTCGGTATATCATATTTTAGACCAAGAATATTTTTTAGAATTTCTGCATTAATTCTGGTGATAGAGATTCCAATGTCATCTAAAGTTTTTTCATCTAAAGTCAGTTTCCTACCTATACGAATATATCTTCGGGCAGTTGAACCTCCGCCTACTACGAGAAAAAATTTTTTTTCTTTGCTATTCTTTTTGATTAAAGATGAAAAATTTTTTAAAAAAATAGTATCGATTTTTTTGGGAAATAAAACCGATCCACCGATGGAAATCACTATTTTTTGCATATTTTTAGGACACTGCTAGAACATAAGTTATGTTGTTTAAGTAACCATTTATTTTTTTAGGCTATTTCCGGACCGGATTGGCTTTTGCCTTTCTTTGCATCTGAACCTAATTTTACTTGCGGGAGTGGTATAGGTGGAGGAAGTTTTAGATCTTTAGCTATACCTACAGCTTGTGGAACGCAAGCATGCATTATAGCGGTATGTAGTTTATTTGCTATGTCATTAGGCATGTTTCTTGATTCTTTCCAGGCTTCAATTATTTCTTTTACATTCTCATCTTCATAGATTAATGCGCCTTCAAGTTTAATTAAGCCTATAGGTCCATAGCTAGTAGTATATTCAAAATTTATTAACGCACGATTTTTACCTTTGGACGAAATCTGTCCTATATTGCTGTTATGGTCTATCCGTACTTTTTTAGGACGAGAAGTATCTTTGCTATATTTTCTGGCTTCTATTGATTTAAGTTGAATATTTCTAATTTTCATGCTTGGTCTTAAGCTTATAATATAAAGCATGGTTTTTACTTCTTTCGTTAAAAATTTCAAAAAGTTCATAAACAAGTTTAAATATGTCTGTTTTCTTCCGGGATTGAAATAATGGATAATAAAAAATCTACTCTATTAACGGTGGTTATAGTTTCATTTCTATTAGTTTTTTCTGCAGTATGTACTATCGCACAGAAGACTAAAGATGTGCAATCTGTTAACAAACACGAAATTAATATTAATGATGCCGAAGGAAAATTTTCTGTCGAGGAAAGTTTAAATTTTAAAAGCAAAGAAGAAATGAATGAAAGTTATAATTCCCTTACCTTTTGGCTTCCTAATGAAGCAAAAGAAAGTTACTTTATTGTGAATGGTAATGAAGTTGAGGATACCGAAAAAACCGGGAATTTATTTAATGTTAACATATCTGGCCTAAATGTGAGTAAAGCTGAAGAGCTTAAAGTTACAATTTCTTACAGCTTAGACAGGGAGAAAGTAGTTTTTGAAAAAAATATTACATATAATACTTCGTCATTAACTGTATTTTTCAATGATGAGAAAATATTTTCTTCAATGAATGTAAAAAACAATAGTTTTTTTTCTCTTAAGTTGTATAAACCCAGTGAAAGACCTTTGAGTTGGTATACTATTCTGGCTTTCAGTCTTTTAATAGTTGTTTTAATAGTTGCGACTTTTTATTCTTTCAGGAAAGGAAAAAGTTCCTCAAAGATCAACTATGACCGAAGTGGGTCTAAAGAATATTTAAACTTAAAAAAATCACTTTTAACTTCTCTTTTAAAAGAGGTGGAAAAGAAACATCGATCAGATAAAATTAGTGATGATACGTATCATAAACTTAAAGATCAGTATAAAACTGAGGCAATATCCGTTATGAAAAGATTGGAAGAAATTGAATCAGAGGGAAAATAGTTTTTTCTGTAATTTTTTATTTTTTTCTTTCTGTTCTTTATTTTCATCTTTTTTATCGGTTAGAACCTCGTTGCCTTTTTCTGATGATCTTAGTATCTCTTTTACTTTGTCTAAGTTTTTTTTTCCTGCTATAAATTCGATTTCTTTTTCTGAAAAATCGAATTTCTGTTTTATTTTTACGGCAAAATTTACGTCATTTATGAACATTTTTTTTAAATAAGGTAAAACAAGGTTTTTAGCTTTATTAGAAGAAACATGACAATTTTTACTGATTTTTTCTATTATATTCTTCCGGATTGATCTTATGTTTTTACTGTCTTTCATCATTCTAAGCCATTTTGGAAAATTATATCTTTTGTTTGTGTATTTGTGTGTTTTAGCTGTTGCTACTCCTCCGTTCATGATATCTTGTGCATATGACCATAATCTATAACTTTGTCTTCTGTGTGTACGACCTAGGAATACATCTGCTTTTGAAATTTTATCATATCCTCTAGCAAGATCATTTTTGTGTTTGTATTCTACAGGTAGGTTTTCATTTAGCCATAAAAGCAAGGTATTTGGATCAATGTCGGTGTGAAGAAGGCTTTCTTTTATACTTTTGATTTTATTTGTTTTGAAGACATCTCTTAATGTATCAAAAATTATTTTCTCTTTATCTCTATATCCAAGAGCGTTAAGAGATTTATAATCGACTTGTTTTTTGTTTAGACATATGGATTGTAGGTCTTGTATAGCTGATCTTACATCGCCTTTACATGCCTCAGATATGGTTTTTAGTACTTTGTGGTTTACCTTGATTTTTTCTTTAAAGCAGATTCTTCTTAAAAGTGTGAAAACTTTACTTGGATAAGGGTTGTAGAATTTTATTAATTTACATGTTTTTTTTAGTCTTCCTCCACTTCCTTTTATTAAACCATAATAGTCGTTAACGATTAGAACTATCGGTTGATTGGTTTTTTCTATTGTTTCTACAATTGCCTTTTTTCCGCCTTTGTCGCTATAGTCTTTTTCTTGTTTTTTTTCTGAACTGTCTAATCTTTCATAGAGGTTATCTGCCTCGTCTAAGATTATTAGTTTTCTTCCGCCTTTTTTTGAAGAGATGAATTGTCCTGTATTATCGAAAGTTTCGTTTATTGCTCCGAAGGTGGCTACTTTTTTTATTCTAGATGCGTTTCTTGCATCTGAAGCATTAAGTTCGATTACGGTCCATCTATATTGATTTGCTAAGGCTAAGGCACTGCTTGTTTTTCCTGTTCCTGCTTTGCCGGATAAAATCACAGCTTTCTTTCTTGGTATTCCTTGATCCCATTGTTGGCCCCATTTTTTGAGTTCTTCAACAGCTTTTCGATTTCCGATTATCTGATTTAATGTTTTAGGTCTGTATTTCTCAGTCCAACTTTCCATAATGTTTTATTTCCTTTTGATTATACTTTAATTTGTTCTTTTGGTATAGGCAAACATTTTAATATCTTTTATTATTTTAATATTGGTTTGCTCAATAACTTTTTTAAATAAAAAATCTTTCCTATTGTTTAATATTTGGGTGTCTATTTTCATTTTTGCGAGGATGGCCCAGCCTGGTTACGGCGATGGATTGCTAATCCATTGGCCTTTACGGCCGCGGGAGTTCAAATCTCCCTCCTCGCGTCAACCAATTTTTTTTATTGAGTATATAGTAAAAACCAATAATTTTTATTTTTACATTTTGAAATTTAAACATTAAGATTTTATAAGTTATCAACTCAAAGAATATGTCATAAAAAGGAAATGGAAGTGAATAAAATTATGGGAAATATAAGTAAGGAAAAAAAAGAAAAAATGCTTAAAAAACTTAAAGAAGATTTATCGGATAATCCCCTAGTAGAAGAAATTTATTAAAAAACTGTTTTTTTTAATAAACTCCTTCACCATCTTTCAATATGGGTGATTTTTTCAATATCTATTCTCGATGTTTTTTTGTTTTTCTCATCAGGAAAACCTATTGGAATTATTGCTACTGGTCTAACATGAGAAGGGATATTAAGGATTTTTTTTACTTTATCTTCTTTAAAAGCACCGATCCAACACGCAGATAAACCTTCATTTACTACCGATAAAAGTAAATTTTCAATTGCTGCTGCAGCATCCTGTATACAATATAGATCTTCCCCTCTTTTTCCATAACTTGCAATTCTTTTTAAGTTGGAACAGACGACTATATCCACCGGTGCAGAAAGAATAGCATTTTGAGCAAAAGTAGCATTATACAAGATTTTCTTTACTTTTTCATTTTTAATTACGATAAACTCTCTTGCTTGTAGATTTCCTGCAGAAGGAGCTAAATTGGCAAAACTTAGTAACTTTTTGATAAGTTTATCGTCAACATCATCATTAGTAAAACTTCTAACACTTTGTCTTTTACGAATTACTTTCTTTAAATACATTTTTTTTAACCACCTAATTTTTTTAGAAAATATATCTATATTCTAAAACAAAGTATTTTAAAAAAATATTTATCTTAATTAAATTGCGATAAAACAAAAAAAATTGAATTTATATCCATATATTCAAGAGAGAGATTGAATAAAAAAATAGGAGAGAAAAAAAGGGGGGGGGATATTTTTTTAAATTATCTCTCCTATTTCTACCTCATCATCCTGGTCAAGGAAACTTTCATTTAAGTCTTCTAAAAAGTCATCAGTGTTTTTTTCATAATATGTTTCTATCTCGTTTTCTTTTTCATTGGAAGAATGGAAGATGTTGTATGCTAAAGCTATAGACAAAATCATGATTAAAGCAAATATTATGGCTAATATCTTTTTTTTCAAGATTTAACCACCTCCTCCTTTTCCAGGACCTGGGGTTTGTCCTTTATTTTGATCCCCAGGACCTATCTTTTTACCTACTTTATCTTCCAGGTACTGTTGTATTTGTTCCTTATTTTCTTTTGACGGTCCTTTTGACGGTCCGTTACCCATCGACTTAGACTTATTTAATCTATTTTCGATCCTTTGTTGTCTTCTTTCTTGGAAACCTTCCGTTGCGTTCTGAATGCATTCTTGTGCCCTGACTCTATTTTTTATTTTATTTTCTTTAAATTCTGAAAAAAATTGTTTTCTTTTCTCCTTAACCATATTATTTACTTTTTGTTTTATATTTTGTTTTACCTGTTGTAGTGAACATGTTTTGTTTTCATATTCTTTTATCAATGAATCATTTACTTTTCCTGTATATCCAGATACCTTTCCAATTTGATGGGAGTTATATTTTCTGATATGTTTACGTATTCTTTGAGTGATATTTTCAATTGAAGTATTGGTTTCATTTTTTCTTAGTCTTTCTTTTAATAGAAATTTTGTTTCGTTATCAAGTATTTGATATAGTGTTTCACGGAAATCTTTTGTTAGCTCAATTGCGTCGGTTTTTAGATCTACGAATGTTTGAACTGCATCTGAGGAGTTTGGATCAGCTGATTGGACATCCTCCTTTAGAAGCTTCATTGTCCATAGGATACCTTCTAACTTTTCGGTATCATTTTCATTTGTATCTTCTTGTAAAAAAGAAATTGTTTTTTCAGCTTTGAAAATATTTCTACTTATTGCTTTTTCTAGTTGTAATAAACGGATCTCTGCACCTAATTTACTATCCATTATTCCTGCTTCTTTCTTAACTTCTTCATCAATTTCAACTTCTTCACTTGTTTCATCTGCAAATGCAAGTGTAATTGAAGAAGCTATCAAGGTTATTACCAAAAATATACCTATTATTTTTCTCATATTTTTCTATAACACCTCACAAAGACTTTATTTTTCATTTTTTTTATTAGTCATATATTTGGTTGAAACAACATAAATAATCTAACCGAAAACAACCGGAACAAAACGGAACAGCTCGAAATGGTATCTATTTTTTCAATCTTATTATATTTGAAATACCCATTTTTTCTTTTTCAATTAAACCTTTTAATTCCAGTCGTCTAACATTTCTAGAAACAGATGCTTTTGGTATATCAAGGCTTTTTTGAATATCTTTTTGAGTTAATGGAGTTTTACTTTTGATGAGTAATTTCATTATTTTTCTTTGACGTTCATTCAACCCCTTAAACCTGTCATCAGATTCCGAAGTATAGCTATTATTTTTAGAATATTTCTTATCCTCATCTAGGAAAAAGTAGATTAGAAAAAATAAAACAGTTAAAACTACTATGCCGACTATCAAAAAAAAGTTTAACATCGAACTACCTGTATTTTCCTGCCTGTTTTTTTCTATTTGATATTGTACAATTAGTGAAAAACTGCTATTTTCTCCAAAACCCCTAACAACTAGATTGTTTTGATCTTCTCCTATACTGACATAACCTGACGATCCAACATAATTGATTGATGATTTTTCAGGCAAAGTTAATTTAAAGATAAAATCTGAAAAAATCTCTTTTTTTGTTATATTTAAAATCCAAAAACTATTATCTTTAGAAGTAAAATAAGGCGAATCTTTTACTAACAGGTCAGGATGATTGGTAGAACCTTCTATATCTACAAAACCAGAAGAATCAACCTTTATCTCTATGTCAGCATAATATCCTTGGACAGAAATTATATCTGGAGAAACAACTATCGCTAAAAAAACAATTAAGATAATCAAACGATAGCTAATCTTATTTTTCCTTATTTCCATAGTCTTTAACCTGAAGATAAATACATAAGAGAGTTTATCTTTGAAAACAAATAATTAACAACTATTATAAGTTTACCGAGAGCTGTTTAATAGATAAAAAAGAACTTTTTTGAAACAATAAAAATATTCCAAATCAAACGTAGAAAAGGTTTTTAAGAATATAAAACGATTGGTCTTAAGGTTACGTCAACCACATGACCAGCCGATGGGATTAATTTCCTACCGACTCTATAAAAAATAGAGAGATAGGGAAAATAATTTTAGGGGATTAAATTAATCGTAATCTTTTAATGCTGATTTTTAATGCAAAAACTAGATATTATCATCTCTGATGCACGATTTTTTTCAGTATCTTAGCAGTAGGTTTTCCGTCATTATTGGTAGTAATCAGATTTTTACTCTACACTGGCTCTGATTTCTTTAGTTTTATAGTAGATACATCAGGACAAATGAATCTTGGTAAAATCCTAATTTTTATCGCTATATCAGTATATATTTTAGATTTTTTAATCTACTTCTTTATGTGGTGGTCAGATAGACAACAGCGAAGGGGAAAGGATTTTATTAGTCTAGAGAAGGACAAACTCCAGTGGGATAAGAATAAGAAATACGCCCTTAGTAAAAAACCACCCCCTATCAATTTAGATATTTAGTACATCCTCAAGACTAAATGAAACCCAAAGGGAGAGTAAATTTAATTTTTCAGCATCCTAATCTACAAAATTATATATATTACCAAAGTTTTTTTAAATATCGTTATTTATATCCTATTTAACTAAAAGAAGGAAGAATGGAAGAGATGGATGAAATTATAATTTGGATTAATTAACAGTGTAGTCCTTCTTTTTCTTTATTTGAGGTTATCTTTAATGAAGAATGAACCTGATATTGTTAGACAGCTAAGAAAAGAGGAAAAATCTGGAGAGCTGGTAGGAGAGATAGGAATCGTCAGAAACATCACCGAGCAGAAGAAAAGAAGAGAAGATCTTCAGATGAAGAAGGAGTATCAGGAACTGTTCGAAAAGTCGGGAGATGGTTTATTTGTTCACGACTATGAAACAGGTAGAATCCGCGATGTCAACAAGAAGACGTGTGAGATGTATGGGTATTCACGCGAGGAATTCATAGGTGATACAGTAGAAAAAACGAATTCGGGAGAAGATCCTTATACGATTGAACGTGCTGAGAGGTTAGTCCAAAAAGCTAAGGATGAAGGACCTCAAACATTTGAGTGGCATGCAAAGAAAAAAAATGGTGAACTGTTCTGGGTGGAGGTCACGTTAAAGGTGGCCGAAATCGACGGAGAAAAGAAGATCCTAGCAAATGTAAGGGATATCACCGAGCGGAAACAGGCGGAGGAGAATTTGCAGAGACTATCCTCTATGGTGAGACAGGCATCCGACGGTATGATATGTACCGATACCGACTTTCAGATTACCTATATGAACAAGGCGACAGAGGAAATGTTTGGATATCAGTTAGAAGAGGTTGTAGGTGAAACCCCAGGTATATTTAACGCTGAACCTAACGGTCAAGAGATACAGAAAAAAATATATGACACCGTTTCTTCGGGAGAAACATATCAAGATGTGTTCCTCAACAGACGGAAGGATGGAAGCAAGTTTTACTGTGAGATGAAGATATCACCGCTGGTCGATGAAGATGGCAAACTTCATGGGTATATGAGTTCACTGCGAGACATCACCAAACGGATGGAGATGGAGAAAAAGCTAAAGAGATCCAAGAAGAGATTTCAGGAAATATTCAACAATGCCAATGATGCGATGTACCTGCACGAAGTAACCGAGGAAGGGAGACCCGGAAAGTTTATAGAGGTTAACGAAAAAGCTTGCGAGATGCTGGGTTATTCTCCAAAGGAATTCCTTGAAATGTCTCCATCGGATATAAACTCTCCAAAGGGGCAAGAAACGGTGGCCGAGGTGATGAACAAACTTCAATCCGATGGTGAGGTCGTCTTTGAAGCAGAACACAAGACAAAAAACGGTGAAAAAGTTCCTGTCGGGCTTAGCTCTCATCTCTTTGAAATGAGCGGTAAGGAAATGATTCTGACAGTTGCTCGAGATATCACCGAACGGAAAGAACGCGAACAAAAATTAAAACGCCATGATATATACCTCAAACACATTCCAGAATTTGTTAACGTAATTGACGAAAAAGGAAGGATAAAATATCTATCCCACGGTTCCTCAGAGAGTGCACCAGTGGGTTTAAGCGAAGTTAAAGCTTCTGATGGATTCAAACTTATTCATCCTGAGGACAGAGAACGAATTCAAGAGCTTTTCTATGAAGTCCGCGAAAATCCGGGCGAGGAGTACAGGACACAACTGCGAGGAGAAATAGACGAGGGTTGGATGTGGTTTGAAATAAGAGCAATCAATTATTTAGATGACCCCGAAATAGAAGGGATTATAGTAACCTCTCGAGACATTACCGAAAGGAAAAAAGCAGAAAAAGCCTTGAAGAAGGCAAAAGAAGAATTGGAAGAATTAAACGAAAATCTAGAACAAAAAGTAGAACAAAGAACGAAAAGAATTGAACAGTTATTAGAACAAAAGGATGATTTTGTAAACCAGCTTGGTCATGATCTTAAGAGTCCGTT
>JAZKSQ010000026.1:0-13006 GCA_036625995.1 Thermoplasmatota archaeon
AGTGTGCGAAAATCTATAAATTTTGTAAGAAAGTTAAAGATTAAGGTGTTAGGTATTGTAGAAAACATGAGTGGTTTTACCTGTCCTCATTGCGGACAAAAAATAGATATCTTTAAAACAGGGGGAGGTAAAAAAGCAGCAGAAGATTTTAAAATACCTTTCCTTGGGAGAATTCCTTTAGATCCAAGTATTGTACAAGCTGGTGATAAAGGAAAAACTTTCATGATAAAAAATAAAAATAAGGAGACGGTTGATTCTTTTAACGGAATTATCGAGAATATTGAAAAAATTTTAAATAAAAAAGAGGAAGTAGGAGGTGAAAGATAAAATATGCCTCGTGGAGATGGTACAGGTCCACCAGGTCAAGGACCGTCTGGCGGTGGCCGTAATAGAGGCCAAGGTGCTGGATTTGCGGGCCCAGGTGGAGAATGTCGATGTCCTAACTGTGGATATAAAGAACGGCATCAAAGAGGAGTACCTTGTAATACTAAAAGATGCCCTAAATGTGAAACTCCAATGGCAAGAGCTTAAAAAAAGCTCTTTTATATAATACTTATATTTTACATATTTAAAACAGATTCTAATAATTTCATAGAGGTGAAAGATTAGTAAAATGAAAGTAGTTGTAACTTCGAAAAATGACAATCTAAAGGCAGAGGTCGACCCTCGTTTTGGACGATGTAAATATCTAATTTTTGTTGATACAGAAACCTTAGATACAGAAGCTGTATCTAACGAATATACTTCAGCTAGAGGGGGTGCAGGTATTCAAACAGCTCAGAATGTAGTAGATAAAAAAGCTAAGGCAGTTATAACCGGCAATATAGGCCCTAATGCATATAGGACTCTATCTACAGGTGATGTGAAGGTTTTTACAGGTGTTAGTGGATCTATCGAGGATGTTGTTGAAAAGTTTAAAAACGGCGAGCTTGAAGAAACAGAAAAACCTAGTGTCGGAAGTCATTTCGGGATGGGTAGAAGCAGTAGCCATAGGGGGAAAAATAGATGAAGGTAGGAGTTCCCTCTAACGGTAAAAAAGGCTTGGATGAAAAAGTCGGTGAACATTTCGGAAGAGTCCCCAATTACACAATTGTTGATCTTGAAAGTGACAATGTTAAAGTCGTTCCAAATACAAGTCATCATATGGGTGGAAAAGGTAATCCACCTGAAATAATGAAAAATGAAAATGTCGATGTTATGGTATGTCAAAGTCTAGGACGAAAGGCTATAGATCTTTTTAAGCGGATGGGTATAGAAGTTTATGTTGGTGCATGTGGAACAGTTCGTGATGCAATTAAATCTTTTAAAAACGATGAACTTCAGAGGGCAGACGAAAGTAATGGTTGTCAACGC
Source organism: Thermoplasmatota archaeon (assembly GCA_036625995.1). GTDB lineage: Archaea > Thermoplasmatota > E2 > DHVEG-1 > DHVEG-1 > JAZKSG01. Next base: position 1,354 of record JAZKSQ010000026.1, read on the forward strand.
CATGCTTTTAGAGGACAGAAAAAAAGGAAAGACATGTTTTAAACAAAAATTTTTTATTCATTTTTTATTTGCTGAGGAAAAGTTATGAAAACATATTTAGACTGCATACCTTGCTTTTTAACTCAGTCGTTAGAAGCAGCTCGTATGACTGGTGTTGATAAAAAAGTTCAGGAGAAGGTATTAAAAAAAGTTATGAATTATCTAGAAACCGTAGATTTTGATAGTTCACCTCCTGAAATTTCTAGAGAGGTTCATCATATAATCAGAAAAACAACGGGTAGTAAAGATCCTTACAAAAAAGTTAAAGAACATTCTAACAAGATGGCTGAAAAGGAATACGATCATCTTAAAAAACTGGTGAAAGAAGATGAAGATCCTTTGTTGATGTCTGTAAAGCTTGCTATCGTTGGAAATGTTGTTGATTTTGGGACAAGTAACCGTTTTGAATTAGAAAAAATGATTGACAAGGCAACTGGAAAAGATTTTGTTGATGATGCATATCCCCGATTTAAAGAGGTTGTGGATAAATCTAGCAATATTTTATATCTTGCTGATAATGCCGGGGAAGTTTTTTTTGACAAAATACTTATCGAAGAGATCAAGAATTTATATCCTAAAAAGAAGATTTTTTATGTGGTAAGGCAAAACCCTATAATAAATGATGTAACAATAGAAGATGCAGAATATGCAGAAGTAGATAAATTAGCTGAGATTATATATGGGGACAAGAATCAGGATATTTCTGCACCTGGTTTTGTTCTTAAATACACTTCGGATGAATTTCAAAAACTTCTAAAAAATTCTGATATGGTAATCTCTAAGGGACAAGGAAACTATGAATCACTGAGTGATATAAAAAGGGAAGTTTTTTTTCTTTTAATGGTAAAATGCCCTCTTGTTTCAAGGGAGATAAATATAGATGTAGCTAATCTTGTGCTTAAAAGGCAAAAAAAATTAAATGATTGAAATATTTTTTTAATGCAAATATAGTTAAGAAGGATGTGAATAATTAAACTCTATGGAACATAAACATTATAGTGAAGTAAAACTTGAAAAACCTACAGAGAAAGGAGTTAAAGATGTAAAACTAAGATGGCTTATCTCTAAAAAAGATAAAGCGGAAAACTTCGCTATGCGTCTTTTTGAAATAAAGGCTAACGGTTATACTCCTTTTCATCATCATGATTGGGAACATGAAGTATATATTTTAGAAGGAAAAGGGAAAATAAAAAACAAGGATAATAAAAAGGATATAAATAAAGGAGATTTCTTGTTTATTCCTCCTAATGAATGGCATCAATTCATTAATGATAGTGACGAAAAACTAAAATTTTTATGTTTGGTACCTATAAAATAATAGATTGGTTTAGTTTTAAGATTATGTCAAAATGGAAATTTTGGGAAAAAGAAGAAGATAGAAAAGAAGTTGAAGAGTGGCCAAGCTCTGTTTCCATTTTGAAAAACAAAGATGAATTCAACGAATTCATTAAAAAATATCCTTTGGTTGTAGTTGACTTCTGGGCTTCATGGTGTAAACCCTGTAAAAAAATTGAACCTAGAATTAGGAGACTTTCAAAATTATTCAAAGGTAAAACGGCTTTCGGGAAAATAAATATTGAAAAAAATAAAGATATTGCCAAAGAATACAACATAATGAGTATCCCTGCATTAGTTATTTTCAAAAATGGGAAAAAAGAAGGTGTTTTGACTGGAGTAAAATCTGTTGGAAAAATCAAAAAAACGATTAAAAAATATCTATAATTTAAAAAAAATTGTTTTTTTATGAGACGAAAAATAATTGATATTAAATGTAGTAACTGCGGAAAAATTGTTTTTAGATACCATAAAATTGGTAAAGGAACGGTATGGCATTGTTGGAAAAAAAGGATTCTTGAAGATCATAGCATAAGAAAAGAGGATAAGGTAAAATGCAGCTGTGGGAATCTAATCGGAACTGAAAAAAAAAGAAGAATTAAGATGAAGCAACATTCATTTGAGAAAGAGTGAAAATTTAATATTTTTAACTCTTTTTATCTAATTGAAATACGATGATTTTTTTTAGGTTACTCTTAATATTTCAGAAATAGCAGATCCATCTATAGAAAATTCATCATTATTCCATTTTCCAAAACCAGTTACTTTTGAATATCCCTCCCAAAGACCAATATTAAAAAAAGAAGAGTTACCCCAAAGATATTCATGTATGTTCTTAGTTTCAAATATTAGATTTAATTCCATTTTCTTTCCCAAGGAAGTCACATGAAATTTTTTAGGTCTTTCTAAAAATGGTATTGAAGTATTTTCAAACTCCAAGTATTTGATTTTAAATATTTTGAAATCCGTGAATTTTTCACCATCTGTAATCCATCCAAATCCGGGTCTTATCGGTCCAGGTCGACCTTTATTGACAGGAATAATTTGCCATATAAAAGCATGATATCTTTCATTTAAATGTACAGAAAACCAATCCCATACAAAAGATGCTCCCCCTATTATATATAGAATCCATGTGTGGTCATGATAACCAGTACCATAAACTTTGTAACTGATATTATTAATTTCTATTTTTCCTGTAACTTCGCAATTATTTATTGAATAATAACCCAGAGGGCTCCAACTTTTACCTAAACCTGTATTCATTCCGACCCAATAAGGAAGACATTTAGCTTCAAATTTTAAATCCATGATTATCTCGTTTTCTTTATCTGCTTGCTCATCTTCTATGTGTAATTTCCAGCTTGGATAGACTCCATTAATTGTGGAGTTTTCAAACGTCAATTTTACTCCATAGTTTTTTGCGGTTAGTGTTCCTCTAGGTTTGCTAATCTTTCCACCATATGTTTTGTTTTTATCGTCAAATAATGTTATAAAAAGTATATCTGGTTGATTGAATTTTTTGGCCATGTAATTAAAACTAATCATGGCTGACCAGTTTTGTAATTCGCTTTCTTCCTGATCGAAAATAACGTTGAAATACCACCATTCTCTTGTTGATAACATTCCTTTAAAATGTGGTCCTTCGTCTATAGGTGTAACTATTTTTTTTAAAATATGTTCCGTTTTTTTCAATTTAGCAGTTGTTGCATCTATCGAATTTATTGAAATTAACATTATTATGGTTAGTATCAAGATAATTTTTTTCATATTTTTTAGTCTTAATTGAAGATTTTTTAATTTATAATGATAATTAGTTTTAATTTTTAAATTAATATGTACTTATTGTGATGTTTTATTTTATTTAAAGATTTAACTACTTTAAAAAGGTATGTTTCAATTGAACATTTATAAAAAAATAGTTTGTAATAAAAAGAGAGTGTTGATTATTAGAAAAATTTAATCAATGGAATTCCAAAATGTAAAAACTGTCATTCCAAATCCAAATACGTAATTTCCTTCTAAGTTTTCATCTTCCATGTCATCTATTTCCATCTCCAATAGTACTCCTGATAAACCTATTATATTTCCAGTTATTGTTGAAAAATAAGGGAAATCATATTTTGATTCATTGTTGTCGTATATATAGTTAACACCAAAAAAGCCTACTGTAAATACGCTTCCTGAACCGGTAAATTTGCCATACCCCGTTACACCAACATCTATAGAACTGTTAAAAAAAGGTAGTTGAGCTACATTTAATTGGAGAAATACATTATCAATCTCGCCTTTTAATCCAAAAAAGATTCCGTTAAATATGTTGATTGTGTCAAATAGGACACCTGTTGTTTTGTGATTTAAATTCATATTTTTCTCGGCGTAATAAGTTTTTAATTTTTCAGCTTTTTCTTTAGATATTATATTCATATTTTCCAATAATTGTATCTTTTCATTTATTTGTTGCAAAGAAGTATCTTTTTTATCATCAATTTTCATTTCTAGAAGTTTTTCTATTTCATTTATTGAAACTTCTCTAGTTAGGGATATTTTTTTATTTTGACTTGTATCTAATATTGTTATTTCGACTTCCTTTTTTATGTTATTCTTTTCAATCTGTTCAGAAACTATTGTTGGCGTAAAACATCCGATTAACAATGTTGAGACTATTGTTACTAAAAAAATATTTTTTTTCTTATTATTCATCAAATTTTACCTCCCTAAGTAAAATTAGTTTAATTTTTTTCTCTTTTTTTTTATTTATAGAGGTATAGATACTTAAAATTTTCTGCAATTTTTTAACAAAAATAGCTTTTTTTTCTGAAAAAATATGTTTAAAACATTAAAAAAAAAAATTATATCTTAGAAAAAACTCTACAATTATTAAAAATTATTTTTTGTATCGATCTAGCATATTTCTTTAGTCTTGGTATCAAAAGTTCCCAAAGTCTTTCTTTTTATTATCAACGATTTTGGAATAACTACAAAATCATGTTCTTCATGATCAAGTGTATAACTATGTACAATCCTTACTTTATCCTTGTCTTCGCCATGAAGTAAACCAATTTGAAACGTGGGCGATAATTCAAAAGTTTCATCATTAAATTCTTCTCCTTCATACTCCGAGGCATCATTCCATATGACTGCTACTATCTCTTTTTTCATTTTTACCAGATCCAATTCGCGATTTTTGATTAAATTAAATCTATCCATTTGACCAATATAGGCTTGATTTTTTTTAGTATATACTTCCTTAAATTTATAGTTTTTAGCTTTTAAATAAACTAAATTTTCTTTCTTTTTAACTTATTGGTTTAAAAAATATGTAAACTAAAGGACTAAATCTTTTTTTTAAAATTGACATTTTTACATTTTTGGTTATTTGCCACCCGTGGTTTAAATAGTACTTGCCACAAAACTGTGTTATTGGATACCACGATTTTGGTGAAAAGAAATGTAATGAAGGAGATAGAGTAAAATGGAGATAAGTAACAATTTTAGCTTTAAAATATGGTTTATTGTTCTGTTTTTTTTGGGTGCATTAGTTTTTCTATTAGCTAATTTTTTTCTTGAAATGCTGCAAATACAACTTAGGTTTGGTGAAACCTTGGGGTTTGTTTTGCTTTTTTTGTTGTATTTTTTGGGTTTTAATTATTATAAATGGAAGAATGGGAAATATAATTTAGTTGACAATAAATTTATCGATATGGAGGGAAAATAGACTTGGATAAAATATTAGTTTTCTTATTGGTCGTTGGACTTGTATTTTTTCTTTGGTATGGTTTCTGTTATCTCATGATTTTATTTTGTGACTTTGTAAATACTCTAATCTAAAATTTTTATGTCTTTTTATCATATATAACTTCATCAAAAATGTTGGAATATTGATCAATATTTTCTTCCGGATTATTTTTTAGATAGGCATTAAAAAAAGCTATTTTATAGGATTTAGTTATATTTATCATTCTTTTTGGTTTTATAGTTCCGAAACCTAATATTTTAGGTGGTATAATAGGTAAAAAATGGTTAAGAAGTATACCTACATCCGTAAATGCATAGTGAGTTGATCCTCTTATGGAAATTTTATATGCTCTTTGTGATAAGTTATTCCAAAGTTGATCTGCTAGTGTTTCCATAAAACTATTTTCAGCAAGCATTATCATAAAAGGTTTATTTATATCGTCTTTTATTTTGTCTTTATATATTACCCCATCTAGGGTTAAGCCAGCTTTAATCCGGGGGTCTTGGTAACAGCTGATTAAAGTTGCAGCTCCTCCAAATGAATGTCCATACATCCCAATTCTAGAAAGGTCTATTTTTCCTTTTAAAAGAGGGTGGGTTTGATTTAATATCTCAGTGTAATTAAGTACAAATTGAACATCTTTTATTAATGTCGGTAACGAGATATTCATTATGGGATGAGCTTTTATGATTTCTCCATCAGGAAAAATAGTCATTCCAGATATGTATGGATGGTTTATTGACAAAACTATAAATCCATGAGATACTACATCTTCTATTAAGGAGGTATATATTTCTGGATTGCCGTCATATCCCGGGGAAAACAGGATTAAAGGATAGTTTTTTTGGTCTGTTGATACAGGTGCCTGGTTAACGGTATGTGTTTTAATATATTTATATGCTTGATTTGGTATTGTAAATAGAGGTATTGGTGATCTTGACTTTAGCCATTGGAATGTTTGATAGTCCATGTAATCAATTGTTGGATTTTGTTTTTCTGTAGGATACCATATCTGTATTTTGAGTTTTCTTTTATCTTCTGGTTTTTCTGGTGTAAATTTTTCTGATCGATTATTGTCTATTATATGGTATCTTTTGATTCCGACTTTATATTGGCCGGTGAGGTTTGGTAAAAATGATGTGAAATATTTTCCATTAATTGTAATCTTTTTGTTTATTGGTAAATTTAGTGTGAGTTGAAAATTTGTTTGATTATTTTTCTTAATGTTTCCAAAAAATGGTATTATATTTTGTTGTTTTTTATTTTGGATTATCCCTATGGTTTTATCTTTTATTAATATTGATTTGAATAATCCATTTGTTTTTTTATTTGTTGTATTCCATCTCCCAATTATTAACCCTACATCTGGTTTTCTTCCCTGTTTGATGTATGCTTTTAGATCCCCTTGTGTATTTTCTTGTTTATATTTCCATTCTCCTGTTATGTCTCCATCTTTCCATTCATAGATATCATCTGGGAGTTTTATTTCAAAAGAATTTTCGATAGGATCTTTTTTTTGTATAAAATTATTTTCTGTAATTGCCTGTACCTGTATCGAAATTATTAGAAAAATAATTACAGAAACAAATGCTTTTTTTTTTCATTTTGTATACTAATGTATTTACATATTTATAATGTTATGTTTATCAAAAAGATTTTTTTTTTGATTTAAAGCCTGTCTTTATTAAGATATTTATCAATTTTATATTTTGTAGACATATCTCTTTTTTTCTATTCTTCTATTTTCAGCTTATAGTAAAAATAGAATAATAATAGAAAGGATATTATCGGTAAGATAATATAGTCATTATTGACTCCAAGGCTATATCCCAAAGATAGAAATGAAAATATTGAAAGTATAAGTAAAACAATATCACCATATTTCATAAAAAGCTACTCCTTTTGATGTTTATTTTCAAGGATTATTTTTTATTCTTATAAAATCATTGATTTTTTCAAAATTTTCTATTATATGTAAAAAAATAGGAGAGGAAGATTTATGGTTTTTTTAAGATTCTATAACAAATAGATTTATTTTTTTTCTTCTTATTCAGAAAAAGCTTATGATGTAACAGAAGTTACTATTATAGATAATAATCTTTAATAATTTGTATAAAATTGTTTTTTAAAAAAATTTATTAGGGGTGGATAATTTTAAATGGGAATTAATAACTCAACTGAATTGATGAGAAAACAGATCTATGATGCAAAAGGAACCCCAATAGGCTGGATAGATAAAACATGGAACAGTTGGAATAAACAATCACCAAGATATTTTTTTGGTGTAAAAACAAATGACAATGTTCGCCATACCTACTATTTATGATCTAAATAGCTTTTGGAACAAAATGATCCCTTGCGGGACGGTCAACTGTCCGACAGATACATTTGTAGAAAAACCAGTATATGATAGAAATCATTCTCGTGTAGGGACATTTTTTACATGGTTTGAAACCGACTGTAGATATCAACATTATGAATTATTTGTAGATCCTTTCCTCCGGAAAAAATGAGATATGCCCTATGATACTGTTATTTCTATTGCAACTGACTATATCAACAATGTTAGTTAAAGAAACAATTACTCTTCACAAATCGTTAGATGAATTAAAAAAATATTGGCAACAACATCAAAATTGGTCCAGAGTTCAAAATGAAAACTATACCGAAGAACAGAGAGATTATAAGAATATCCTGATAAAGATTCTCAAAATAATTTTCTATCTTTTTTCTATTTTTTTACTTCTAGGAGTTAATTTAAGTTGAAATTTGTAAAAAAAAAATGATAAAATTGCGTATATTCAAAAAAATTTTAATAAATATTGGTCTTTGATAGCATTATTTTTTGTTTTATTAAAAAATTCTTATATTTTATGAATTTACTTTGTTTTTAATTATTTTGTAACTGCAAACACCTAGATATAATATTTTTATAAAGTTAAATTTGATAATCGTCTAAGTAGACCTATTAATAATCCAATAATATAAATATAAAAGAACATTATAAATAACAGTTGATACTTTATCAATAGTAAGGGTCAAGTGATGAAACGCTTTAAAAAAATTATTGCAGTATTTATTATAAGCTTATTAATAGGAGTTGGGTGTCTACAAAACTCGCAAACATTAGCCTTTAAATATAAAAAAAATACTGATTTACCGAACTCGTTTAGTTGGACTAACATAAATGGAACTGACTTTACTACTCCAGTAAAAAATCAGGCTCCGGCCCCGACTTGTGAAGCATATGCTCTATGTGCTTCTCTTGAAACTTTGATGCAATATAAGAAAAAAGAACTTTATAACCCTGATCTTTCAGAAACACATCTCTACTTTTATGCAGGAGGAACATATAAGGCAGGTGGAGTAAACGTGAGAGATGCCGCAGAATATCTTGTAGAACAAGGTGTTCCCGACGAGGGATGTTATCCAGATCCTCATCGTGGATATGATTATCCTTTCAGAAGCTTGGAAGGGTGGGAAAATAGGACAGTTAAGATCAAAGAATGGGGATGGGTAGAACATGAACCAGAAAGTATAAAAAAAGCTTTGGTAGAACATGGTCCTCTTGTAGTATGTATTTATGTTTGGAAAGATTTTAAATTTTATTCCAGTGGAATATATGAGCATCAATGGGGTTTACTTGAGGGAGGACATCTGGTTACTATAATGGGCTATAATGACGATCTAGAGTATTGGCTTGTCAAAAATAGTTGGGGGGACCAATGGGGTTTAGATGGATGGTTTAAGATGTCTTATGATGCTGAGATGTTTATAAACAACTGTTATGGTGGCGAATCTGGTATAATGTATATTGATGGAGTTTATGGAAACCTAAAACCAGATGTTCCAAAGATTAAGCTGGAAAAACCGGAGAACTTTAAAACGTATCTTTTTGGGATGGAATTTTCAACTTTGTTTAAAACATTGCCCAAATTGTCATCTATTCAGAAAGCTGCTGCTAGAATCATTGGTCCTATGACTATAGATGTCGAAACTAATAATACAGACTTTGTTGAATTTTACCTGGATGGAAAACTGCAGGAGACTGACGAAAAACCACCTTTTGAATTTAAGTTACCGCGAAAGCCAGGTAATCACACGATTAAGCTATTAGCATACAACTCCCATAGTAGGTCCCAGGAAATCGTTGATGTATACATATTTTAAGTAAAAAAAATTCATGCTGTACTATTCAATATTCTGTATTCTTTCCGTGATGAAAACTTAAACTTTTTTGAAATATATTTTTATAAATATAATAGACAATTTTTGCTAATTTTATTGGAGTGAAAATTAAAAATTTGCTAAATATGTATTTCAATAATTTATTTTATAAAAAACTTTAAATACTTAGAAGAGTAATACATTTATATAAGAGAATGGGGAAGCAACTATTTTTTTAATCCCATCCTCCTCTCCTCACCATCCCTCCCCAACTTCCTCATTCTCAATCATACTCAAAATTACGATAAAATTAAATTATAAGAAAAAATATAAGAAAAAATAAGAGGAGAATTTAAAAAATAAATGATTCAAGAAATTTCAGGGGTAGATGAAGCGGGAAGAGGGCCAGTAATAGGACCTCTAATAGTTGCAGGAGTAAAATTCAAAAACCAAGATATTCTTGAAGAAATTAAAGTAAAAGACTCAAAAAGATTATCCCCAAAAAACAGAACAAAACTAGAAAGAATAATAAAACAAAAGTCAGACAGATATGAAACACTAAAAATACCTGCTAAAGATATAGATGACATGAGAAAAGTAATGACCATGAATGAAATAGAAATACATGCATTTACTAAAGTAATAAAAAAACTAAAAACTAACTTTTGTTACGTTGATTCAGCAGATGCAAACGAAAAAAGATTCGGAAACAACATACAAAAAAATCTAAACAAAAAAATAAAAATAATATCAGAACATAAAGCAGATGATACATATCCCATAGTGAGTGCAGCATCAATTTTAGCAAAAACGAGGAGAGATAAAGAAGTTAAAAAAATAGAAAAGAATCTCCAAAAAAAATTAAAACTACCTTTAGGAAGCGGTTATCCCTCAGATATGATAACCAGTAAATTTTTGAATACTTATATAGAAAAATATAAAAAATTACCTCCCTATACAAGGAGATCTTGGAATACATCTAAAAAAGCACTCCGGAAAATAACAGAAAAAACGATAGATGACTTTTAAAATAAAAAAACCAAATATATGGCAGAAATGCCAGCAAGGGAAAAAGACGCTGGCCATTTCCCCCGTATCTTACGTCTTTCTAATTAATACTAAAACGCCTAATCATTTATATATCTAAAACAGGGAGGGAGCTGAAACTATTCCAAAAAATAGAAATAGGGGGTTGGGGCCTGGATCAAAAAACAGTTGGAAAAAAAATAAAGGAGGATTGGTGAACCCTTTATACCATCTAAAATCCCAATATTTTGATCCAGACCGTTTTCAGGAAGATTTATGCTCAATAATTGACGTCACTTTTGATTTTCATATAAAAAGTTTTTTTGTAAAAATTACATTTTGATAAAAAAACGTTAATTTATCAGATCATAACCTTTCTCTACACTTCCTACAATTTCTTTTTCTTCCAAAGGTTTTGTAAGATAGTCGTAAATATATGCAGCTATATCCTGCATTTTTTCAAAATCCGAAGTTCCATTACCGGTCATAATTTCTATTACTACATCTTCATCTAAATCTCTTTTAACTATTTCATTAATAGTATGCCATCCGTCCAGACCAGGCATCATTAAATCCATTAGAATCACACCTTTAAATCCTTTTTCTAAGGTTTTTAAACAATCTTTGCCATTATCTAAAGTAATTACCTCGTAACCATTTTTTTCGAGTATAAGACGTAAAGTATACAAAATATCTTTATTATCGTCTACTACCATAACTCTACCCTTCATATAATCACCAACAAAACTCCTTTTTCAGAATAAATTCTCTATTTTAGGATATAAATAGATAACCTGTAAAAATTCCATAAATGTAAAAATATTAAATTATAAAAAAAACTCTAAAAATTTTAGATTATGGCCAATAAAAAATCTTTCTTATTTTTTGACAACTATCGTAAATACACTGGATAAGATCTGTAAAACAATTCCTTTATAGCTAAAGATACAAAAGTATCTAATGCGAGGAATGAAAAAATGAGGAGACTTTTTATAAAAGCATTAATAAAAAAATATAATATGGAAAGAAAAGATGCTGAAAAATTAGCAGATAAAGTAGAAAAAATATTTGCTGGAAAAAAAGAAATAGAAGATATGTCTATGGATAAATATTCACGTGCTTTATTTTATGAACTACAAAACCAAAATCTATTAAAATTAAGGAGAGAAGAGTTAAAAGATGACGGTAGAACTTTAAGAAAATACTACTGGTCCTTTGATAACAAGTCAATCAAAAAGGAAGCACACAGGAAAAAGGGGAAGGATAAATATAAAATTTACAAAAAGATACCTACTTCTATATGGTTAAAACATCAAACTAATTTTAACTTGAAAAATTAATAATCTT
>JAZKSQ010000027.1:0-12664 GCA_036625995.1 Thermoplasmatota archaeon
TTATGAAAGTAATTCATAAATAACGTTACAGGAGATTACATCAATAAAGTAAATTTTTATAACATAAAAAATAATATTCCTGGAGTTTATACCATCAGTTATACCCTGTATTTCTTTTTTGTATTCTGGAGTTTGGTTATATTTGTCTAAGTAAAAAGTTCTAGCTTGTGATCTGCAAAAATTCCACCATTTTTGGGAAAGTAGTTCATAGTCTTCTTGACTGAAATCATGGATACCTATTCTCAAAATTGGATGGTTATGTATCATATTGCTCCATCTTTTCATTAGATCTACTATTTCTGATGCAAGTAAATATCCGTGTTGAAACCCCCTTTGGTAAGGTTCTCCATGTATATAGGTATATATCCATCCTTGTATATTGTACCTATAAGCACCATTGTATTCTTTGACGTATTTTGATTCTAAAATTTTTTCTTTGTCTTTAGAAATCTCTGTCGAAGATATGGGTTGAAGTAAACTGATTGATAACAAAATGAATGATATACAGAAAACTGAAATCAAATTATCTTTTCTCAAAGATCAATAACCTCAAATACATTATATGTTAAGCTTATTATATAAATCTTATATTGCACATAATATGATTTTTAAACTAAGAAAATACTTATCAGATTTATAAAAAAAGGTGAGATTATCATGGTCAAGAACAAGAATATTGAAGAGAAAAGAAAATACAGAGAAAAGATGAACGAATACATTTTCGATTTGGACGAAAAAAACATCAAAAGATTTTTTTCATTAGATTCAAGAGCGTATGATTCAGGTGCTATAGATAAAAAAACCAAAGAATTAATGGGTCTTGTGGCATCTACTGTACTTCGTTGTGATGACTGTATTTTCTATCATTTAGATCAATGTAAAAAATTAAATGTTACCCGTAAAGAAATCATTGAGGCAATAAATATAGCACTTGTAGTAGGGGGATCTATTACTATACCTCATATTAGATATCTTTTTGAATGTTGGCAAAAACTCGGAAATAAGCAATAATAGTCTATATCGAATAATGCAAATCATAGGCCAATGTTTTAAGAATATAATAAAACCTACTTAAATTTTATAAAAAGTAAGGGAAGAAAGAGGATTGTCATCGAAAAATAAGAAAAGCAAGGAAAATATTAAAAGTATACAAAATAGAACTAAAACCGGCTATTTAGAAGGTATTATTAGTATCGCCGGTAATTTATTTTTATTTATTATCAAACTTGCTCTTGGTTTATTTATTAACAGTATAGCTTTAATAACTGATGGTATCCATTCCCTGTCTGATGTATCAAGTTCGATTGTAGTTTTATTAGGATTTAAATATGCAAAAAAACCCCAGATGAGAAACACCCTTTTGGACATGGTAGGATTGAATATATTGCGACTCTCGTATTATCAGTTTTACTATTAGTGTTTGGATTTGAATTGATTACCCAGTCTTTACGTAGAATAATTGAACCTCAATCTTTTTTCAATCAGCAATATGTTCTATTTATAGCAGGTATAGTTATAGTTTCGGCTTTTTTAAAAGAGGTTTTGGCTCGTTTTTCATTAAGTTTATCAAAAAAAATAGATAGCGATGTTTTAAAAGCGGATGCTTGGCATCACAGGGGAGATGCTGTTTCGTCTATAGGTGTAGGAATAAGTATTTTGTTATCCTTTTTTGGCTACCCGATTTTTGACCCTATATTTGGCCTGATTATATCGTTACTTATAACTTATGTTGGAATTAAATTCATAAAAAAATCCAGTAGCTTAATAATTGGCGAAAAGGTTGATGAGGATTTAAAAGAAAGAATTAAAAAAATATCTAATTCTATAGAGGGGATTGATGGATTACATAAAATGAATTTACATGATTATGGAACAAGAAAAGTTTTGACTCTACATGCAAAAACCTCCGGTGATATCCCTTTAAAAAAAGCTCATTCAATAGCTGATAATCTTGAAAGAAAAATTAGTAGAAAAACTAAGTTTTCTACAATAATCCATATTGAACCAAAGCAAATAAACAATAAGAATTTTAAAAAAACAGCGATAATAAACTGTCTTTCAAAATTTAAAAAGGAAATTATTTCTTTTCATAATGTCAAGATAGTAAAATTAAATTCTAAATTAAATGTTAAGATGCATCTTGTAGTAAAAAAGGATATGTCGGTAAAGGAAACCCATAAACTTAGAGATAAAATAGAAAAATGTATGATAAAAAATATTGGCGACTGTGTAGTGGACGTCCATTTTGATCCATATAAAGAAGATTAGCCAATTTATTTTTTTTTATAATGTAGATATTGTTTTTATTAGATCGGTTCTTGTAACTATACCTGATAGCTCATTTTTTTCCAATATGGGCAATGCACCTACATTTTCTTCAAGCATGATTTTTGCTGCTTCTTCGGCTGTTTTTTCTGAATCTGTATATATAACAGGTTTTTCCATTGCATCTTCTACTAGTAGTTCTTCAAGTTGATGTTTTTGTCGACCTAACGGGACTTGTTTTTTTATTTTTGAAAAAGCAAAAGCTATTTCCATATCGGATATCATCCCGGCTAATTTCCCCTCAGAAAGGACTGGCAGTCTTGCTATATCATTATCAATCATCTTTCTCCTTGCATGGATAACCCTGTCTTCTTTGGAAACTACATTTAAATCTTTTTTCATTATGTCTCTAAGTTTTTTTCTGCTTTTGATTAAAGGTAATAGATCCGCTTTTGTTAAAACGCCAACCAGTTTTTCTTTTTTATCTAAAATAATTATCATGGTTGGCCCTGGTTCTCCAACAGTTTTTAGCAACAAGTTTAGATCTGTATCAGGTTTAACCGCTTTAAATTCCTCTTCTTTTACAGATGAAGCATGGAGTTTAGATGCAGGTACACCTTTGTTCCTTATTGATCCTAACTTGTAAGCAATAATGTTGTCTGTAACTATTCCAACGACTTTATCGTCTTCAGTTATTGGGATTTTAGTAATTTCATTTTTTTTCATCAGTTTAAGTACATATTTTAGGCTTACATTCTTGTTAACTGTTATTATATCTTCCGTCATTACTTCTTTAACTTTCATTTTTAATAAAACCTCTTAAATATTCCTCAAGTAAAATTCTTTCTTTATTATTCGTTTATTTAATGTCTGCAATCTTCACATAATAAAAGCCCATCGACATCTTTAAGATTAGTTGAGAGCATTCCGCAATCTTCACATTTACCAGCATAAACTTGTTCTTCTAACATCCCCCCTTCTTTTTTGGTTACTTTACTCCATTCCCTGGCTAGTTCAAGAAGCATAGGTGATAATCGAAAAATGTCTTTTTCGGTTATTATCCCTACTAATTCTTCTTTTTCAACAACTGGTAATCTCCTTATTTTGGATTTACACATTATTTTGATAGCTTCTTCTATGTCAATATAAGGGTTGGTTACGATGAGAGGTTTGCTCATTATTTTTTCTATATTGATTTCGCTTGGCTTTTTATCTTCAGCTACAATTTTTTTTGAAATATCGCTTTCTGTTATTATTCCAATCGGTTTTTTTTCTAGAACAATACAATTTCCAATGTTGTTTTCTTTCATTATTTCTGCAGCTTTTTTTATTGTTAGCCCAGGTTTAACCGTTATAGGCTTGGTATTCATGGCTTCCTTAACCATGGTTTTTCCTTTAGACATTAATTTCCTCCTGAAATTTCTGTAAACATAGATATGGGGAGGCTGATAATTCTTACCAAACATTAAAATCTTTCGTTGTAATACACTTTTTAGAGGATGGGTAAATGACTGCAGGAAAATATGAAAGAGAACTTCTTAAGATCCTGTCAGGTAAGAAGAAAACCTTAGTTGAAGTAACTAAATCATGTTCGGGAGTTGAAAAAGAAAATTATTTTAAAATTTCAGAAAATCCTTTTGCTGTCGTTAGAGCAGCTGGTTCTTTAGGGGTTGACTTGGTTGCGATAAGAGGGGATATTTCTTTTTTGACTGAAGTTAAAACTAGTTTGAAGGACACTCTTCATTTTAGTAGTAATTCAGGTAAACTTCAGAGACAGGCTGAAAGTATGTTGGACATTTGTAAAATTACTAAAACTTTACCAGTATATGCATTTCGTTTGAAGGGTTATAGGGGGGATTCTTGGCGTTTTTTTACTATTAATTTTTCCAATCTCGAAGGAAGGATAAAGATACTACATAGACGTCTTCCTAATTTGGAAGAAAGTAAAAATGGAAATTTTGTTATGAGATGGAAGGAGGGAATGCCACTTTCCGAATTTATCTCTTATATATCCTAACAAACTTAATTACTATAAGGGGTCTTTAATGATTTTTTTAATAGACAGATAGATAGATTAAAAGTAAATAAAAAACTGTTGTTTTTAACCTAAATACTTCTTTGCTTGGTTTATATCTCCGTTTTTTTCTGAGATATATTTATTTGAATTTTGATATAAAAATAATTTCTGTTTTTTTCTGAGAAGAAAGCCCTCAGTTCGCCCGTCTTTCATCATATGCCGCCTTTACTTATCAGGAAAGTTTTTCTAGCATATGTCTTCATCATAGGGCTTTATTTACAAATATGTTTTAGATACGATATAAAAGTTACTATTGGAAAAATGTGGATGTCAACTTAAGGATAAACTAGGATAGCATCCCTTTACATTTTTTTTGAGGTAAACAAAAAATGGAGGGGAATGCTATCTCATTTAGAAAAAGCATTAGAGGCTAATAACGTTTTTGAAAGACAATGTAAAAAATTGAGTACAAGAGCCCTTGGGAATACTACTATACCATTACGGTCTCTCACTGAGAGATTGCAGAAAGATTGTCTCCTGTTATGAAGATGGTAGCCATGAAGCAATAAGAAACTGGTATCATTAAAGCTCGGATCTATTTAAACGTTGAAAGAAATTTTCATGAAGTTATAGCGGTTGATGAAACCAAAATTAAGATCCAAATGAGGTCTACATATCGTTTGGGCTGCTGTAGATGTACAAACATGGGAGATGCTTGGAGTCTGGATTTTGCAAGGCCGTGCTTCCTTGGAAGCATACAGTTTTTTAAAACATGTGTTGAGAAAATGTAGCAATAACCCTAAGATTTTGGTGGATAAAGGACCCTGGTATAAACCAGCATTAAAACGCCTGGATGTTGAATGGGAACACGTGACTTTTGGACTGTATAATCCTGTTGAGCAATGGTTCGGGATTCTAAAACATAGGATTAAACGATTTTACAAGCGTTGGCCGCACAACGCTTGTATAAATACAACTCAAAGATGGCTGGATTCATTTGTATCGATGTATCATTTCACGAGGTGCTAAACTTGACATCCACGGAAAAATCATAAAAATTTTCAAGAATTTCTTTTTTTATTGGTATTTAGTACTTGATTTTTTTCTAATTTATTTGTAATTTTTAAATTGGATTATATTTCTTTATAACAGATTTTTTCCTTTTTGTCTTATATCAGTTTTGATAGCAAAAGCCATTTATATCGAATTTTAATGGATTTTTTGTTTCCAAACAAATAATATTTTTATTAAATAACGGTTTTAATGAACTAAGATGCAAAGTTTTATTTATTTAGACTTAATATATAAATAATGGGTAAATTAATAAGATGAATAAAAAAATTGTTAGTTTAGTCTTACTTACTATTCTAATATTCCCATTAATAACACCCAATTCAGTTGGTGTTGATAAAGAAGATAATTCTTTATTTGAGAGAAAACCTCTAATTAAAGTTGCAATAATAAGACAATATTGGGATCCATTAGATGTTTTATTTACAGCAAAATTGTCAAATTTAATGCATAAAATATGTATTAGAAAGGCTCAGCTAGATTATAAAGTTAGATTTAGAATATACGAGTTTTGGGATAATTGGCTTTTTGGCGATGTACAATCAGGTATGTTACAACTTAGAGATATAGATATAGTTATAGCCCCTGGAGGAGTCGGGAGTTTTAATACTCCTTTTCTTTATCGCTTCCAATTAAAACGTTTTATTAGATCCGGGGGAGGTTTTTATGGAATATGTGGAGATTCAACATTTGGTTCAATGGGTATAAAAAACATGAGATGGCAATACAATCCGTTAATTAGCAGGCTATTAGGATATGAAAGTTTTTCCCCTATGTTAAAATTAGCAAACGTATATACAGATGCTTCTGCATTCCGCGATATGATAAAATACCCGATTTTTTTTAACAGATTAAATGTATTAAAATTTTTATATGAACTACCTCAGTCAAGGTCAACTATTCATTTTGAAGACTGTGACATACCTATACAGAAACCCTATGAAGGACAAGATATGGTGACTATGTTAGGGAATGCCCCATTTGTAGATGGTTCAATATTAAAACGATTATTTATGAATAAGGTATATACAATAGCTACAATAAAAACTGCAGATAAACCATATGGGAATAGAATAACTGGCAAAAAAGCTATAATAGCTACAGAATATGGGAGGGGTAAGGTAGTTCTTTCTTGTATACATTCACAGCTTACATTAGGTGGCACCAATGATATACATGATGTTTATGCAAGAAATTTATTATGGGTAGCAGGTGAACTGGAAGGTTCTGAGAGATTAAGTTATAAGCTCAAAAAATTAACTTAAGGTTAAAAAAATAAGAAAAATTTTTTTTGGATTATTTTTTACTTTTTTTAAATTTGTATCCATAGTAAATTGCACCGGTATCTCCGTCTTCCTGTATACGTCTGAAGGTACTTTCGACTTTTATGCCTATTTCTATTTCATCTAGATTGCAGTCTACGATTTGACCGGTAACTCTTGGTCCTTCCTCAAGCTCAATTATCGCTACAGGATAAGGTACTTGTTCTTCGAATTCTTCTGGCCCTACATAGATTATGGTGTAACTGACAACTTCGCCTTTTCCGCTTAATTTATATTTCTCCATTTTACCGATGCTTTTTCTTCTGCATTTTGGACAGGATTCTCTGGGTGGGAAGAAAACCTTCCCGCATTTTCCGCATTTATTTCCAATTAAATTATATCTTTGAGGTATTTCTCTCCAAAATCTTGCTACATCTGTCTTCATTTATTTATTCCTCCTTTAATATATGTACTACACAGGTTGCACCTGAGCCTCCAACGTTATGTGCTAAACCTATCTCTGCGTCTTTTACTTGTCTTTTATCTGCTTCCCCTCTAAGTTGTTTGACAACTTCTACTATTTGAGCTACACCAGTTGCTCCTACAGGATGTCCTTTGGATTTTAGTCCACCGCTGGTATTTACAGGTTTTTCTCCATCAAGCGTAGTAATTTTTTCTTCGACTGCTTTTCCACCTTCTCCTTTCTTTACGAATCCTAGATCTTCTATAGCACATATCTCTGCTATAGTGAAACAGTCATGAACTTCAGCTAGGTCTACATCTTTTGGTTTTATATTCGCTTGTTTATACGCCATTTCACCTGCTTTTACGCTTGCATCCAAGGTGGTTAGCTCTCTTCTTCCATGTAGGGCTAGGCTGTCAGAGGCTTGTCCTGACCCGATAACTTTTATTGGTTTGTCAGTAAATTCTTTTGCTTTATCTGCAGCACATAATACAAGGGCTGCAGCGCCGTCGGTTACTGGGGAGCAGTCAAGAAGTCCTAACGGATAGGCTACTGGTGTGGCGTTTAAGACTTTTTCTATGTTTAATTTTCTTTGATACTGGGCATTGGGGTTTAAAACGCCGTTTGCATGATTTTTAACTGCTACCTGAGCTAGTTGTTCTTTTGTGGTTCCATATTTGTGCATGTGTCTATTTGCAATTAGGGCATATAAGCCTGGGAATGTAGCTCCGAAAAATGCTTCCCATTCTTGATCTGCAGCTGTTGCTAGTGTCGCAGTTGCGCCTGCTCCTCCCACATCTTTCATTTTTTCTATTCCGCCTACTACAGCAACATCATCCATACCTGATGCTATTGAGATATATGCTTGTCTAAAGGCTAAGCCTCCCGATGCACAAGCTCCTTCTAATCTGGTACTAGGTATATTCAGATAAGAAAATCCTGATGCATCTGCAACTAGGGCACCTACATGTTCTTGCCCTACAAATCTCCCAGAGCTCATAGATCCTATGTACATTCCGTCTATTTCTTTTCCCTGTACATTTGTTTCAAGAATAGCTTTGGATCCTGCTTCCGCTATTAGTTGTCTGAATGATTTATCCCATAATTCTCCAAATTTTGTTAATCCTACTCCAATTACTGCTACGTCTCTCATTTTTTTTCACTCCCAATATAATAAGTCTGTATGTTTTGCATAATTTCCGTAGTTGATGTATTCTTTGTCGTTCACTAGTTTTTCAATGGTTGGAGCGTTTTCTCTTTTTAATTTTTTGATGTTTTCTGTCACAGTTATATCGAAACTGTCGCTTCCTGCTCCTGAACCGTAGCTGCATACGAAAATTCTGTCGTTTGGTTTTGCAATGTCTAGAACTGAGGATAATCCTACTAATGAAGCGCCACTATAGGTATTTCCTACTTGTGATACTACTAGTCCTTGTTTTATTTGGTCCTTTTTGAAACCGAGTTTTTTTGATGCTTTTATTGGAAATTTTCCGTTGGGTTGATGGAATACTGCATAGTCATAATCTTCGGGTTGAGTATCTATTTTTTCCATCAGGTTTTTGGAACAGTTGATTACGTGTTTGAAATATGCGGGTTTTCCTGTGAATCTTCCACCGTGTGCTGGATATTTTTTTTCTGCTCTTCTCCAAAAATCGGGTGTGTCTGTGGTGTAGGAATATGTGTGGTTTATGTTTGCTATAATGTTTTCTTTTCCTATTATGAATTCTGCCCCCCGGCTGCAGCTGAATATTCTAACGCGTCTCCTGGGGCTGATTGTGCTGTATCTGCTCCTATCGCTAGTCCATATTTTATTTGATTTGATTGCACTAGGGCTAGACAGTTTTGTATTCCTGCTGTTCCTGCTTTACAAGCAAATTCGTAATCGGCAACCATAAGGTCCGGCGTTGCTTCTATAGCTTCGCCTACGATTGTTCCGGTTGGTTTAACAGCGTAAGGGTGTGATTCGCTCCCTATATATATTGCACCTATATCTTGTGGATTTACGTTACTTCTTTTTAGAGCTGATCGAGCTGCTTCTACGCTAATTGTTGCGGTGTCTTGATCGATTAGTGGAACTGATTTTTCGTTTATCATTAATCCTTTGCTTATTCTTTCTCCGTTTTGTCCCCATACTGATGCAATTTCTTCGATTTTTATTCTTGTACGGGGGATACTTGCTCCATAGCTGATAATTCCTATGTTTTCCATAATTTTCACATCCAAACGAGAAAATAAGATAGTATTTTAAATTGACGGAATATTTTTCGTTATTCGACGATTAATTGTGTGATTTAGGGTTTTTATATAATTTTGGTTTTTTAGTTTTTCATTTTGGAAAAACAAAAACTTTATTATTTGATAAATATATTATATATAATATTAACAAGGGTACATATAATGAATTTTAAAAATCATAAATTACTGGTAGTCATACTAGCGGTAATAATTGTTACGTCAATTTTAGCCACAGGACTAATAGCATCCATACTAAAGGAAACTGACCTAAAAAAAGAAAAAAAGGATGACGGATTAGATAAATTCCCTAATGCTAAACTAATAAAAAAAGAGTTTAATTTTTCTAGACCTCTAACCAAAAATATTGATGGATTTACCAACGTAAAAGTTTACCAAACTGATTTTCATATGCTGGGAGACCAGAGACCTGCGATTCCAGTTAATTTAACTAATTTAGAATTTCCATTTGGAACAAAAATACTTGCTGTAGAACATGAATACCCTGAACCACAGGTTATGAAAATTCAAAGCAAGATTCCCTATGGTTCTTGCTCAACAAAAACAGACGAAAGTAAAGAAATATATCAAAGCAAAAAGATGTATCCCTCCTCTCTTGTCTCATATCATACAGGCGGAGGACTAATCGACAATGAAATTAAAACCTTTTTAAATTTAAGGATATATCCAGTAACATATAAACCAATAAAAAACGAAATTAAATATATAGAAAACATAAAAGTGAAGATATTCTACAAGGAACCTGATGTTCCTTTATTAAGAGAAAAAGATGAGAAAGACTTACTGATTATTACGCCAGAGCATTTTGAAGAATATCTAGATCCTTTAGTTGAACAAAAAGAAGAAAAAAAAATAGAAACAAAAGTTACTACAGTAGAGGATATTGAGAAAAAAAATAATGGAGGAAGAGATTTAGCTGAAAAAATAAAGTACTATATAAAACAATCAATAGAAGAAACAGGGATAAAATCCGTCCTACTAGTAGGAGGTATTAAAGCAAAAACTGAGGAATGGAGTCTTCCTGTAAGATATAGCCACGTTATAGTTAGAGAAGGTACACAGGAGTTTATCGAACCAAAATTCATCAGCGATCTTTATTATGCAGATATATACGATAGCGAAGGCAATTTCAGCAGCTGGGATACCAATAGAAATCTTGTTTTCGCTGAATTTGAAGATAAAATGATAGATAAAATGGATCTTTATCCAGATGTTAAACTTGGAAGAATACCATGTAGGAACAAGAGAGAATTAAAAACCATGGTAGACAAAATCATAAACTATGATGAAATTGAAAAAAATGACTGGTTTAAAAGAATGATTACGGTAAGCGGCGATCATTGGGATGATCCTGGCAATATAAATGAGGGTGAACTAATAGCTGAAGAAGCAGCGGAAATAATGGATGATTTTGAAAGTATAGAAATCATAGCTAAAGAAGAAAATGTTATTACATTGAGAGACATTAATAAACCTTTTAACAACGGTGCTGGTTTTGCATATTTCTGCGGACATGGAAGCCCCAAAGCTTGGGGTATACATTATCCACCTGATGCCTCAGGTTGGGGTCCATCGCCTGTAGGCCTTATCAAAAAAGATTTCCCCATTCCGTTAAATCTGTACTGGGGTTTTTATTCTAATTTACTTAGAAATAAGTACAAGTTACCAGTTGCAGTCGTTGGGGGATGTAATAACGCTCAGTTCAATATAACTAAACAATTAAAGATCGGTTTTCCGACTAACTGCTGGGCATGGCAACTCACTAACCACAGAAGAGGGGGTAGTATTGCTACTATTGCTAACACCGGTCTTGGTACCCATTCAATGGGAGATGCAGATTATGATGGTGTAAATGACTATATTGAAAATTATGATGGATGGCTTGAATTAAAATTCTTTGAGATATATTCAAAAGAAAATAAAGAGGAATTAGGTCAGTTACATCAGGAGGCTATAGTCCAGTATCTTAATACTTTTCTAGGTAGCAAAGATGAAATGGATATAAAAATGGCTCAACAATGGGTATTATTTGGAGATCCAACCCTTGAAATAGGCGTGTAAATTTTTTTTTGGAAAAAGCTATAAAGATAAATATTTTTTATTTTTTTCAACAAAAAATATTTAAACTAATACCTTTTATTAGAAGATTGCGTTCTAAATTTTGGTAAGATGTTGGTGTAAGTGTGAAAGGTACTGTTAAATGGTATAATACAAGAAAAGGTTATGGATTTATAGAGGCAGAAGGAGAAAAAGATATTTTTATCCATAATTCAGAAATACCCTCGGGAACATTTATAGATGAGGATGATCTTGTTGAGTTTGAAAAAGAAAGTACGGATAAAGGACCAAAAGCAGTAAATCTCAAAAAAATATCCTAACCCTTTATTGTAATATAAAACATTTTTTTAACCTTGTTTTTTATCCTTATTTATTTTACTTATTCTGCTTCTGAATTCTTTAAGATTTTCTACAGAATAAGGTTTTTTTATTTCCCTTCTTCTGTTAATTAGAAAAGATGTGATCCCAACTTTTTTTGGAACTAAATAATCAAATTTTTCACTATCTCCAATATGAACTATTTCATCTTTTTTGACATTCAATCTCTTTAATATTTTTTTGTAAAAATCTGGGTTTTTTTTAACGGTATTAAAGTCAGAGGTTGAAGAAAATATTCCCTGGAAATAACCCTCTATTCTTGTATTCTCTAATTCTATATCTATGAATTCTCTTCTTGCATTCGAACTAATTATTAAATCGTATTTGTCGTATAATTTATTTAGTACTTTTTTAACATCTGAAAAAAGTTCTATTTTTTTACTATAATTCTTCAATAATTTTTTCCAACTTGATTTTAAATTAAAACGATTAAACCAATAGTTTATATCATACCATTCTTTTCTTTCTTCACCGATTTCGTTATATTTTTTTCTGATAAAACTTTCAGCTTTTTCAAAAGAGATATTTTTTTCTTGGGAATATATTCTGGGTAATGCTTTGAGCCATATTATATCTGTATATTCTTTTTTGACCAATGTTCCATCTAGATCAAAAGAGATTATCTTAATCATATTGATATCCATTTTTTTTATAGTTTTTTTGATAGAAAGTTCCCGTTTTTATAGATTAATTCTTCATCTGCATATATCTTTCCTTTTTTTCGAAGATCGCATACCATATCCCAGTGGATACTTGATTTATTTTTACTTCCAGTTTCAGGGTATCCACTCCCTATGGCTATATGTATTGTCCCCCCTATTTTTTCGTCAAAAAGAGTATTCATTGTATATTTTTTTACTCCATAATTTGTTCCAAATGCGAATTCCCCTATTCTTT
>JAZKSQ010000028.1:0-12627 GCA_036625995.1 Thermoplasmatota archaeon
GTTATAAATGAAACTCTAAATCAGGTAGCTGAAATGGGTATAAAAAACATAAGATTAGCTCAAACAGCTTTATTTCCAATACATAAACCCCTGATAGAACATATAAAAAATGAGGTCATAACTAGAATCGAAGGAAGTATCAATGGACCAGTAGGAGATTACGTATCAAAAAACCCTCTTCCATTCCCTGTCGTTTTAAGGTCACATGGTGGACGTTGGGCTGCGGTAAAAAACGATGAACTACATATAGACATTGCAATAATTGCAGCATCAGCTGCAGACAACCGTGGAAACTGCACCGGTCTTATAGGCGAGAATTCTTTCGGGCCGATTTGTTACTCTAATGTTGACGCAAAACATGCCGATGAGGTTATAGTTGTAACTGACAACCTTGTTGAAAGACCGTGTGCTCTTCAGGAGATACATGAGAAACATGTTGACCACGTGGTAGAAATAGATAAAATTGGAAATCCTGAAAACATTGTTTCAGGGTCATTGAAAGTCACTGAAAACCCTTTAAAACTTAAAATCGCCAGAGAATGCATCAACCTGATACATGCAGCTGGTTTAATTCAGGACGGAATGATATTTCAAGCTGGAGCAGGGGGAATATCACTAGCTGCTTTAAAATATCTTGAAGAACAACTAGAAGAAAAAAAAGTGTCTGCCATCTGTGAAACAGGTGGAGTAACTGAATACATCGTAGACATGCATAAAAAAGGATTAGTAAAAAACGTGTATGGGCTACAATGTTTCGACACTAAAGCTATAGACTTCCTCGCTAAACATAGAAAACTGATAACAGATATAGGACATTACGCAGATCCTACTAATAAAGGACGTTTTCTTGATGGTCTGGATGCAACCATTGTAGGCGCCACAGAGGTAGACACAGATTTCAATGTAAATGTCAACACTCATAGCGATGGCCGGCTACTACATGGAATAGGAGGACATCAGGATACCTGCGCTGCAGCAGGTTTAACTATAGCTACTGTTCCAGTTTACCGTAAGACGATACCTATTATACGTGACAGTGTAACAACTCTTACCACTCCAGGGGATGTTGTCGATGCCATAGTAACAAATCAAGGTATAGCAGTGAACCCTCACCGTAAAAAGTTAATCGAAAAAATAAAAGATAAAGTAAACTTGGTATCCATCGAAAAACTTCGTGATCTTGCCTATGAAGAAACAGGGGGTCCGCCAGAGGTAGATCTTGGAGAAGAAATAACCGGAGTTACTAAATGGCGTGACGGAACACTTCTCGACACCATAAAAAGGGTGAAAGAGTGAAAAAAATATGGTTTGGAAAAGTAAAATAACGAAAGTTAAACCTGACAAATTAATTACTAAGGGATATCGTCAGGAGGATTTAATTGGAAACATTCCTTTTTCACATGTGATATACCTTCTTTTTAAAGGGGGTCTTCCGTCAGAGGAACATGGCCAAATGATGGATGCAATTCTTACAGCATGTGTAGATCAAGGTGTTACACCAAAAATTAAAAAAAAATCACGAACTGTTGCATCTGGAGGTGTACCATTGCCAACAGCTGTATCCGCAGGTTTACTAAGCGTCGGGGATTCTCATGGAGGCGCTATTGAAGAAGGTGCACGTTTCATGCAAAAGGCAGTAACACGTATGGAAGAAGAACAAAAAAGTTTATCTGAAATAGCAGAAACGTTAGTTAAAGAATCACGTGAAAAACATGAAAGGATTCTAGGTTTTGGGCATAGGGTTCATAGTTCTGATCCTCGTGCTAAACGTCTTTTTGAACTATCTGAAAAACTGGGTATATCGGGAGAGCATGTTGCAGTTGCAAGAGAGATAGAAAAACAACTGGAGAAAAATATTGGTAAAAAACTTCCAGTCAATGTTGACGGGGCGATTGCAGCTATAATCAGTGATATGGGTTTTGACTGGCGTCTTGGAAAAGGATTTTTCATAATCGGCCGTATAGCGGGTTTAACCGCCCATGTTTATGAAGAGCAGACAGAGTTTAAACCTATGCGTAAGATGTTCGAGGTAGACGTAGGCTATGATGGACCAGAAGAAAAGGATTTATCAGAACAATAAAAATTGGTGATTTTTTGTATGGGAAAAACAATTATTCAAAAAATTTTTGAAAAACATTCTAATCAAAAACCCGAAGTTGGAGACATAATTGATATAGATATAGATGTCCGTGTAGCTCGTGATTTCGGAGGGGCAAACGTAGTCAGAAACCTCGAAGAAAACAAACTTGAAATAGAAGATCCCAGTAAAACTTTTTTTACCTTTGACTGTAATCCTACTGGCTGTGATCAAAAATATGCAGCTAACCAACACATCTGCCGGCGTTTCGCCCGTCGGAACAATATAAAAGTTTTCGATATCAACAAAGGTATAGGAACACATCTAGTGGTAGATGAGGGAATCGCTAAACCAGGAGATACTATCGTTTCCACAGATTCACATGCCAACATCCTAGGTGCTATAGGAGCTTTCGGTCAAGGGATGGGTGATAAAGACATTGCTCATGCATGGGCTAATGGAAAAATATGGTTCAAAGTTCCACCGACTGTAAAAATAATTCTTAAAGGACATCCCTCACAGCAGGTTTCACCAAAGGATGTAGTTTTAAAAATGCTAGAGGAACTCGGTGCAAACGGACTGTTAGGGTATTCTGCTGAAATATTTGGAGATTATGTGGAAGATCTATCCTTAGATGGACGAATAACTATCGCTTCGATGGCAACAGAGATGGGCGGGATAATAATTTTGTTTCCGCCAAACCAAAAAGTCATTGATTTTTATAAGGAAAAAAAAATCGACATAAAACCTGTTTATGCCGATGAAGACGCTAGTTATGAAAAAACAATTGAGATTGATATCTCAGATATCCAACCAAAGATAGCTCTTCCCGGCCATCCCGAGGATGTACTAGATGTTGACGAGGTTGGAGATGTAGCAGTTGACTCAGGGATTATCGCATCCTGCACTAATGGACGTTTTGAAGATATGAAAGTCGCAGCTAAAATTCTTAAAAACCATAAAATTTCTCCTGAGAGGGTTTTAAAAATTGTTCCATCTACAGATAAAATATGGAAAAAATGCCTCAATAACGGACTAATAGAGATTTTTAAAAAAGCAGGATGTCTAATTGGAAACGCTGGATGTGCAGGCTGTGCAGCAGGACAGATAGGTCAAACCGGCAAGCATGAGGTAGAAATTTCTACAGGAAACAGAAACTACACGGGAAAACAAGGGGATGGAAACGTATACCTTGCTAGCCCTGCAACGGTGGCTGCATCCCTAGTAGCAGGTTTTATAACCACACCAGAAAACATACCATCTCAGCCAAAAGGACCTAAGATTCCAGAGGGAAAAGAATTCACTACAGAAAAAACGGAGAAGAAAAAGAAGACAAACACCAAAGTTGAAGGAAAGGCATGGGTGATTAAAAAAGACAACATCGACACAGATATGATATACCACAACCGGTATCTCTCAGTAACAGATATCGATGAAATGGGACAGTATACATTTGAAAACCTTAAAGAATATGAAGATTTTGCAGAAAAAGCAAAACCAGGGGATATAGTAGTTGCAGGTGAAAACTTCGGATGCGGAAGCAGCCGCCAACAAGCAGTGGATTGTTTTAAATCACTAGGTATAAATGTGATCGTCGCTGAGTCTTTTGGAGCTATCTATGAACGAAACGCTATCAACAATGCCATGCCTATAATGATAGCAGAAGATATAACCAAAAAAGTTGATGATGAAGATGTTTTAAAAGTAGATTTTGAAAACGGTGAAATATATGACAAAACCAAAGATGAAACATTTCAGGGGAAACCTTTCTCCAAATCACAGATGGAAATATATAAAAGAGGGGGGTTATTAAAAAAGATTTAAGATTTCTTTTTTACTCTAAATTTTTTCTTTAAATTCTTTAATTTTTTTAGTTTAGTACTACCCGTTATTAGTTTGTCTGATTTGAAAACCCTTACCACAATCGCTATCATAAGCAAGGAGAATAAAGCAACATAGGCTATTCCTGAAAAAACCAGAAAGTAATTATCAAATAACAAAGCTCTAGGCGCCATCATTGGATGGGAGAAGGGTATTGCAAATATTACTGCTTTTAGAAAAATTGGCATGGTATCAAAATCAGTAAACATTGTAAGAAGCATAGGGAATAAGGCAAGTATTGTTATAGGAAAAGTTAAACTTTGAGCGCTTTTATAATTGTCTGCAAGAGTGCCTAGAAGCATACATAAAGATAAAGCTGCGACTAAAGTAACAAATAAGGATATTCCTACTAGGAATAATTCGAAATTTGAAAGAGTAATTTCAAGATTTGATGAGGAAGGAACTTGAATTTGAGTAAATGAGCCCATGTAATTTCCTATACCAACCATGTATACTAGCGCTAATATTAAACCTATTATTGCACTTGCCGTAATTTTTCCAGTGACTATACTTGATCTTTTAATAGGGAGAGTTAAAAGTGTTTCCAGGGTTTTATTTTCTTTTTCTAAGGCCATTGATGAGATAACCATTCCGCCTGCGATTATTATAATCATCATCATTATTATTGGGATAAATGTTGATTGCGATGATAATATACTGGTTATTTGCCCAGGTGACATTCCAATAAATTCTTTTCCTTTGAAGTTTGTTGTTTCTATTTTTGTAGTTGGTTGTAATGCTATTGAGGCATTTGTAGTGGTATTTTTTTCTATCATCTGTCTAGAGATGCTAGTGCTAATCTTGGATAAACTTCTTTCAACAGATGCTGAAGAAACTGTATCAAGTATTCCTCCTCCTTTTATCATCCAATAGATCTCGATTTCTCCGGGTTTTTGATTTTTTATTCTAGCGGAAAAATTTTCAGGGATTATCAATAAAGCAAGACCCTCTTCTCTCTTTATTTTTTCAATGGCTTTGCCTTTATCAGATATATTTGTTGAATTATATATTACTTTAGCATTTTTATATAATATGTTGGTCGCTATATCTGAGTAGTTATCTTCTGCTTCATTTATTATAGCTATTTCTGGTTTTGCTGTAATCTCTTCTTCGATTCCACCAAAAGCATTACCCATCTGTCCAAATATCAAAGCTACAATTAAGATGGGTAGTATTGTTGCTGGTGTAAGAAGTTCTTTTAACTCTTTTTTGATAATCGTGCTTAAATCACTCATTTTACCACTTTTGTAAAAACCTCTTCGATGTTTTTACTGTTATATTTTTTCAAAAGATTACTTGGCTTACCTTTTTCAACAATTATACCGTTATCAATAAGCGCAATTCTGTCACATAAATATTCTACTTCAAGCATATTATGAGAAGATAACAACACAGTAGTCCCTTGTTCCGAGATATTTTTTATAATCTTTCTAATTTCTTGTGCGTTGATTACATCTAGACCAGAGGTAGGCTCATCTAAGATAGCTAATTTAGGAGTAGACATTAATGCCCGCCCTACCAGAAGTCTTCTTTTCATTCCTTTACTATATGAATCTACTTTATCATCGATCCTATTGTTTAAGTCGGCTATATCTATTCCTCTTTGAAGCATTTCTTTTTTATCATCCTTATAAAAACTACTTATAAATTTAAGATATTGTCTTCCGGTTAGGTTTTTGTAGGCCCCTGCATCTTCTGGTAGATAACTAATTAGTTTTCTTATCTGATCAGGTTTTTTAGCGACATCATACTCTGAAATTTTGATTGATCCGGAGTCTATTTTTAATAAGGTTGAAATGACTCTCAGAGTTGTGGTTTTTCCAGCTCCATTGGGTCCTATCAATCCAAATATCTCCTTCTGATTTACTTTAAAAGAAATATCTTTCACGGCTTCAAATGAGTCGAATTTTTTTGTGAGATTTTTTACTTCTAGCGTAATCTATCACCTTTTTAATTAAAAAATTTTTAAGAGTTCTTTTAGTTACTTTATTTTTTGATAATTAGACCTATATAGCAAATCTATAATTATATCTAATACTTTTCTTGTCATCTATAATTCCAAACAATTCTTTTAAAATCCTTAATTAGATTATTATTTAATTTTTTTGCTAAGTTATACTTTAAATTACTCCAAAACTGATATTTAAAAAAATTCACCGGATTCATAATGCATTATTGCTTAAATTTCTTATTTTTGATTACTATGATGGGTTACAATTTATACTTTAAAGAATCATTTTAACTTTACTGCAGTTCCGTAAGCCAGAATCTCTGCTGCTCCACCCATCATTGAACTTGTCATGAATCTTACATTTATTACTGCATCTGCACCTAGTTTTTCGGCTTTATCTATCATCCTTTTTATAGCTACTTCTCTACTTTCTGCCAACATTTCAGTATATTCTTTTATTTCTCCACCAGCAATATGTCTTAGACCTGCTCTGAAGTCTTTTCCTATACCCTTTGCTTGTATTGTATTACCTCTGACTAAATCAATTGTTTCCTTTATTTCTTTTCCAAGGATAAAATCAGTATTGACTACTATCATGGTTCTAAATCCTCCTTCTTTATCTCTTTTTTCATTTTCTTTTTACCTTTCTGTTGTTCGATTAGAACCGATATGAACAGGATTATTACTCCTAAAACAACAAGAGCTGATAAAAATCCAGTAATTAGATTTAATGCTGATATTATTTCATTAAATCCTTCAAAAAGTCCGTATAAAAACCATAAAACTATTCCTAAAACTAACAAATACATCCCTATTTTACCGTTTTTCATATTTTAAACACCTCGTAGACAAAGCCATAATCACTCTCTAATATATATATGTGTAATTACTGCTGAATGTTTTTCTCTAAAAAAATTGGTTTTTTTATGTTTAAAAAAAGGGTTTTTTGATCTAAGCAAAACTTATTTCCATAAAGTGAATATTAATTCCAACTTTTTTTAATTTATTTAAATATCCTTCGCCTAACTCTTTTTTAAAGGCCTCAATGAATTCACTTTGATTTGCTCCGATATTATAAGCCAGTCTTTTTATCAAATCTCTTAAAGCTTTACCAATCACATAAGGTTCTTGCACATTTAATTTTGAATCTATTTCTATAACAGATTTATCGTTTTTCAGATCATATGTGATTTTTATATAACCTAATATATTATGTTTTTTCTCTAGCTCTTGTAGGGTATTTTTAAATAGTTTAATATATTGAGTTGATGAGTGCTTTTTGGATGTAACGGATAGTAAAGAGGTTAATGTTTTTTTAATTAGTAGAGCTATTTTACTTTTAGAAACAGTATCTTCTACTTCGTTTAAGCTTACCCCTATTTTTTTTAACTTTGAAAGATACTCTTCATCAATCTCTCTTTTAAATATGTCGAAAAAGTCATCATTATGCCACTGGTTTTCGAATAAGGCGGCTTTTTTAATTATCTCTTGTATAGCCTTACCCATTCTTGAATAAAATATATCATTTAATTTTTCGTCGGTTTCAATATGATAAAAACCATGATCATCCGGGTTTTTAGATACTGTTATGTAATCAAGAAAACCATACTTTTTTTCTGCTTTTCTGATTGAATTATCCAAAGCTTTCATTGACCCCGACGTGTCCAATTTTTGGTTAAATATATGAGACAAGGTTGTCAATACTTGCTTTAAGGTTTCGATGTTGTTTTTTCTCAAAAAAACTTTTCTTTCACTAATATATTCATCTTGCATTAAATTTAGATTGACATCAATTTCCTCTAAAATTGATTTGTCTACGTCATCTAAAGTTTCCTTAAATTCTTTGATAAAAAAATAATCAGCGTTTTTTTCTAAATTAGAAACAGTTTTTTCAATAATTTTTCTAACAGCTTTGTAAAAAACTTCTCTGTCTACTTTATTTACCTCTGAAGATACACCCACAGCATCAATACCTTCAGAGTATCTCGTATTTTTTATTTTAACTGAATTTAAAAAATTATACTCGGGAAGTACATTTTTAATAACTGTCTCAATTGTTACAACAGCATATCCTTTAGATGTTCTTCTATGTATTTTTTCGATTAAAACAGAAAGTATTTTTTTTAAAATCCCGGATTGTTCCAAATTACTCATATTTTTTTAATCTAAGATTTTTTTAATTCTTTTATCTAAATCTTTAATGTCAAATGGTTTTTCTATATAATCTTCTGCTGAGATTTTGCCGAAACCCGTACTATATGAGTCTGTTTTTGCGGTTAAAAAAACCACAGGTATCTCTTTCCATGATGGATTTTCTTTAATTTTAGCGAAAAGATCCCATCCATTCATTTCAGGCATCATAATGTCAAGAAGAATTAAATCGGGGGTATCATTGTCTTCTCTTAAAAACTCAAAGCACTCTTCGCCACTGTTTACACCTTCGACATTGATATCTTCATTAATACGTTCTAACCCGGTTTTGACAGTAAAAACCAAGTCTGGATTGTCGTCAACTATTAAAATTTTATACGTCATAATTAACAAGCATCCTTTCTTTTAAATTTTTTTTAGATATTTAGTCAGTTGTACAGATGGAAGATGCCTCCTATTCTTTCACCCTCCAACTAAAAATGAATATCTATACTATCCTTTATAAGATTATTGAATCAATCCAAAAATAAAGATTTTGAGAATTAGCTAATAATAGATTTGTATTCCAAATGGTATTTGTCTTGCTGCCTATGTAAATGTTATATATAAAAAAACAAATGTTGTTATTTTGGGGTTTAATGAAATATTGTACTAACTGCGGGACAGAAAACGCTGATGAAGCAAAATATTGTATCAAATATGGGGCAAAAATCTTGGTTTTGAAAAATAAAAATATAGGCTGCTATAAACCAGATTTAATTGAAAAAAGAATAGATGATTTTTCTAATGAAATTAAAAAAAATAGCTGAAAAAGCTGATAAAAATATTGATCAAATAGATAAAAAAGATCGCTTTAAATTTAAAGAAACTTGGTGGGATAAAACATTCGGACCGGTCGGGCCAATAATCTCAAGCTTAATCGGCATAATTGTCTTAATCCTGGCAATAACTATTCTAAGAATAGTTTGTTGGGAAATTGATTGGATTGTTGAAACTACAGAATTTATTGAAAATTATATCTACTTGCTCTTTGGAATGATGCTTCTTTCTTCATATAGTACGTATTTTACACACAAATATTACAAAACTTTTAGATGGTACTCCAGTCTTCAGTGCAATTGGATTTTATTTTGCTTTTTGGATCGCTATAAACATTCTTCTCATTATCGGCAAATAAATTAACTCAAATCTTTTTAATACCATAGTAAACATATTTGCCCTTCTCATTTTACTTCTTTCTATCTTAATTTTATTATTAGGCTACCTAGGCCTGATAGTTTCTAATTTCCAGGAGGAAAAAGAAAGATCTAAGGATAAAAAAATATATAAAAATCAATCAGAAAACAAATCTGAAAAAACAGGCAAATATTTTCATTATAAAAGATTATATCGATCAGGTAATGATAAAGTCTTAGGTGGCGTTTGTGGTGGTTTAGGTGAGTATTTAAAAATAGATCCTGTGATAATCAGATTGGTTTTTATATTTGCTCTTTTCATATCACTTGGAGGCGCCATCTTATTATATCTGATAATGTGAATAGTGATACCAAGGAATCCAGGCCATATG
Organism: Thermoplasmatota archaeon; assembly: GCA_036625995.1. Lineage (GTDB taxonomy): Archaea > Thermoplasmatota > E2 > DHVEG-1 > DHVEG-1 > JAZKSG01. Next base: position 9,628 of record JAZKSQ010000028.1, read on the forward strand.
TGGTGATAATAAAATTTTATATTACTTTCAACAAACCCCTAATTCCTTCATCTTTTGATAATTTTCAGGTTTTCTCTCAAAAAAATTATGAACAGGTTCTAAAATTTCATTTAAATATTTTGAAGTGGCTTTTTTTAAGTCCAGTGGATGAAGTTCTTTTTGATATTCTTTTTCCAGTTCATTATATGCGTTAAATTCTAGGTTTCCTCCAAATCTTTCTGGTCTTTCAATTAGGAAACTTTTTTCTTTTAAATCAGGAAAGATAATATATTTGCAAATTTCGAGTATAGGATTTCCTCTAACCTCTTTTTTTGGACAATAGGCTTTCTTAATTTTTCTATTTACCTCTTCAGGTTTATCATGTAAGGATATCATTGAATCTGGTTTGCTTTTACTCATCTTATTTTCCAAAGGATTCATTCTCCCTGAGGCCTGTAAACCGGTTATGATCGGGGTATGTAGGGCAACTGGTGATTTTATTTCAAGTTTTTTACATACGTCTCTTGCTAGCATATGTGCATGTCTTTGATCTATTCCCCCGTAAGCTACATCTATATCTAGGTAGAATATATCTGAAACCTGCATAGCTGGATAAAAAAGTTTAGAAAGATCTTTTTCAGCTTCGTCTTTTTTTCTACCCATTATATCCATAGCTCTTTTGACACGAGCAACTGAAACGGATTTTGAAACCTTCAAGACTGTTTCCCAATATTTTGCATCATCGACATAATCGCTGGCATATATAAAATCGATTTTATCTACATCTAAACCAAGAGCTGTAAAACAATCTTCCATATATTTACCGCATTTTTTGATGGTTTCTATGTTACCATCTAATTTGTCATTTATGTATGCATGCCAATCAGCTAAAAGTACTTTGAAATCAAAACCACATTCTAGAAAATCTTTAATCTTGTCCGTACAAGTTTTCCATCCAATGTGTACACTCCCTGAAGGTTCAAATCCAATATATGCTTTAGGATTTTGTTTTTTTAAGACTTCTTCAAGTTCTTTTTTTGTTACTACTTCTTCTGAATTTCTAGTAAGTATATCTATCTTTTTCATACTACTACATCACGATCTTTTGATTTTTTTTAAAGCATTATCTATTATCACTGAGGTAGATCCTAAATAATTTTTAGGATCCAATGTCTGTTTTATTTCCTCTTCTCTTAGAATCTTCATTTTTTTGTTATGATCGATAAAAACTTCTTCTAAAGATTTATCTTTCTGGGCGGCTTCTAGAGATATCTTTCGCATAATTTCATGTGCTTCTCCTCTACCCATTCCTTTTTCCACCAGTTTGGACATCATTGCTTCAGCCATCGGTAATTTTTTTGTCACATCTAAATTCTTTTTCATATTTTCCGGAAAGACTTGGATGTTTTCAAAAACATTTATGGTTTTTTGTATAATCCAATCAGTCAGTATGATAGAATGGGAAAGAATAAATCTTTCACTAGATGAGTTGCAAAGATCTCTTTCATGCCATTGAATGGAGTTTTCAAAGGTTGGAGTTAAATAACTTCTGACAACTCTTGCTAGGCCACATATTTGTTCGCTGGTAATCGGGTTTTTCTTATGAGGCATAGTTGATGACCCTACTTGTTTTTCTTTTTCAAATGCCTCTGCGGCTTCTTTAATTTCGTCTCTTTGTAGATTTCTTATCTCAGTTGCGAATTTTTCAAGGCTTGTCGCAATATTAGCTAAAAGAGAGATTAGTTCGTTATATCTATCTCTGCAGACTATTTGAGTTGATACATCCTCAAAATCAAGGTTTAAATCATTTAACATTATTTTTTGTAATTCTAAAGCTTTTTCTCCTAAGGCTGCGCCTGTACCTACTGCCCCTGATAGTTTTCCAACAAATAGTCTTTTTTTAATTTCGTCTAGTCTTTCTAGATGCCTATGTATCTCCATTGTATATCCAGCTATTTTTAATCCAAATGTTATCGGTATGGTTTGTTGGCCGTGTGTTCTTCCCACCATTATGGTTTTTTTATGTTCTTCGGCAATTTTAGCTAATGTTTTTCTTAGTTTTTCTAAACCTTCATTAATAATTTCAGTTGATTTAGCAAACTGAAGTGCGTTTGCAGTATCTACTATATCATAACTTGTGGCGCCAAGATGTATATATTTTCCAGCGTCTTTGTTACATTGTTCAGCTAAAGCTTTGGTGACTGCCATTATATCATGTTTTGTTTCTGCTTCTATTTCTTTTACCCTGGATTTTTTAACAAATTTGGTCGATGCTTTTTTTGTAATTTCTTCAGCTGCCTTCTTAGGTATATTCCCTACTTTTGCATGAGCTCTAGCTAACGCTGCTTCTACGTCTAAAAGTAGTTGAAGCCTTTGTTCTTCTCCAAATAAATCTTTTACTTTTTTTCTACCATATCTGTAGTCAAGTGGACATACTGGATCCATGTTAAATTCACTTAGATGAGGTATAATTGTTTTATCCCTTATGAGATTTTCCAATTAAAACCTGCGTCTACTTTATTAAAATCTTTATTTTTCTCTTATTTTGTACTATATCTTGCTTATTTTTTGTAGAAATATTAAAGAAATAGATGTTTCTTCACTGGTTTCATCATGACTCTAACGGTCTTTTTTGGTCTTTAGTAGAGACTTCCGGAACTACTTAACTGCAGTACATCCGAATGTAAAAAAAAACGCCAAAGAATAAATATTGAACAGAGGAAAAATAAAAGAAAATAATTTCTAAAAACCTTATCAACAACTCTAAATTAGGATTTTATCATAGTCAACATCATTTTAAACTTTTTAATCGCTGTTACAGCATGTGGTTTATTTGCAGGCATTATAATAAACTCACCTTGTTTTAGTGAGTAATTTTTATCAGATATACTAATTTCTGCTTCGCCATCCAATACTTGGACTAATGCATCAAACGGTGCAGTATGTTCACTTAGTTTTTGTTTTTCATCAAATGCAAATAAAGTAACTGAACCTGATTTTTTGTTTATCAACATTCTACTA
>JAZKSQ010000029.1:0-12535 GCA_036625995.1 Thermoplasmatota archaeon
ATCAAGGATCCGGGTTTTTATATGGTCAAATAGATTATTTACCTGAGCTACTTGTATCCGTATTTAACTTCATTCCATTTTTTTCTGTACTTAGCATGATACTATTTGGTACAGGAATCTTTTTAGAAGAAAAGAGAAAACTCGGTATGGCTCTGGTTTTTTCTTCATTATTTTTAATGATTGTCTCCATCGTAATATTTGTTGTAGGTTTATCTATATTTTCAGATGTTTCTGTAGGTGGAATAGTTGGAAAAGGAGCTATAGAGTTAGATGTTGTTGGAACTGAAGGTATAAATAAAATAGATAGTATGTGGGGTTTAAGTACAGGTTTTTATCTATATGTTGTTTCGATAATATCTATGTTATTGGGTTTTGTTATAAGATTTTATCCAGAGTATATATGGAGACTTCTTAAGAAATGAATAAGAATAGCTCAATTAAAAGTAAGAATATCAGCCATCCTTTATTTGGGATATCCTTTAGAAATTGGCTCAAAATATTATTGAAAAACGGCGGTATAGACAAAGAATTTTTTCTACGAGCTTTTTTTATCACCATAGCATCAGTTAGTACTATCCCAATAAGAGTTATTTACAACCTGAAGAATAGGCCAAAGTTAGAAAAAATAGAAATTAAAAAACCCCCTATATTTATAGTAGGTCATTGGAGAAGCGGTACTACATATCTTCATGAGCTTTTTTGCGAAGATCCTCAACTGGGCCATATTTCTTTTTGGCAGACTCTTCTACCGGAAAGTTTTTTACTTTTGGAAGGATCAAAAAATTTTTTATCTAAATTTTTGCCATCTAGCAGACCTATGGATAACATAGAAGTAGATATGGATGGACCATATGAAGAGGAGGCTGGCATGGCGGTTTTATTCCCCTGGTCTTTTTTCCATTGTCTTCATTTTCCTAAAAATGCAGAGGAACAATACTTAAAATCTATACATTTTTCAAATCTAGATGATCTGGATATAGAAGAATGGAAAAAAGAATATCTTCATTTAATAAAAGGGGCTACATACTCAAATAATGGTTCAAGGTTAGTAGTTAAAAACCCTGCTAATACCGGGAGAATAAAAATGCTTTTAAATCTATTTCCAAATGCTCTTTTTGTCCATATTTACAGAAACCCCTATAAGGTTTACCGATCAACGTTAAGAATGAGAAATAGGGTTTTAGAGAAATTAGCTCTCCAGAAAGCTGATAAAAAAGAAATAAAAAAACAGGTTATAGAAAATTATAAACGAATAATGAAGAAATTTTTTAAAGAACAAAATTTGATACCTGAAGATCAAATTGTATCTGTAAGATATGAAGATCTTGTAGAAAACCCGTTAGGGTCAATGAAAAAAATTTATGGAAAACTTGGTTTAAAAAATTTTAATGAAGCCAAATCCTACATGGAGACATATTTAGAACGAAAATCTGATTATAAAACAAATGTATATACTTTTGATAAAGAAACTATTGACACTGTAGATAAAAACTGGGGTTTTACAGTTAAAAAATGGGGTTATAAACCACCACAAAAATAAAAAATATAAAAAAATGTATGTTGGTTTAATAATTTAGATAATATTTGATATCTAAATCTGATAGTTCTGTCATGTAATTAAGCCATTCTTCTTTTTTATTTTTGATATAAGTCTCTACGAGTTCTAACCCCATAGCTTCTTTCAATTGTTCATCTTTATCTAATTCTTCAAGTGACTCTAAAAGACCTGTAGGTAGACGTTCTATTCCTTTTGCGAAAAGTTCGTCTTTATCCATTTTATATATATCTTTTTCAATAGAGCTAATTTTTTTCTTTTTCTTAATACCTAACAGTCCTGCATGTATTACTGCTGCAAAAAAAAGATAAGGGTTAGCTGTAGGATCTGCGTTACGTATTTCTATATCTACATCTTCCTTTGCAGCAATACGTATCAGACTACTTCTGTTATGTTTACCCCAGGCTATGTAGAGGGGTGCTTCATAATGTGGAACCAATCTTTTATAGGAATTAACGGTAGGATTTGCAAAAGCAGCTATACTTTTTGCATGATCTAAGATACCTGAAATAAAAAAACGGGCTGTATCGCTAATATTATCTTCTTCTTTTTCATCGTAAAATAGGTTTTTTTCGTTTTTAAAAAGACGTATATGTGCATGCATTCCATTTCCTGCTTCATTTTCAAATAGTTTAGGGATGAAACTAACCTGCAGATTGTTTAGACTACCTATTTCTCTGGATAGATATTTAAAATAGTTGCAATAATCAGCTGCGTCTTTAGCTGGGAGAGGTTTTATCTCTATTTCTTGTTGATATCTTCCGTTTTCATGATGATGATATTTTATCTCATAATCTTTTGATAGGAGATTAGAAAGATGTTTTCTATATTCTTTCATTTTATCCATAGGTGAAGTAAAAAAATATGCTTGGTTATCCTGTGTTTCGTATTCCTTTTCTTCTTTTGATAGAATATAAAATTCCATCTCAGGGGAAACTTCGATGAAATCTATATCATAGCTTTCTTTTGCTTGTTTTAACACTTTTTTCAATGCATATCTTGGATCTAGATTGCTTTGTTTTCTTTCGGAATTGTATACATCGGCTATAACACGTGCCTCATCTTTTTCGTGTGGAAGAACCTGAAAGGTGTCTATGTCGGGGATAGCGATCATATCAGATTGTTCAACTGTAGACATGCCTACTGATGACCCGTCAAAACTACATCCCTTTTTTATTATGTCATCTTTAAGAAATCTTTCAGATGGAATATGAACAGCTCTAAGTTTTCCAAATAAATCTGTAAAATGAATTTGAATCCATTTAATGTCTTGTTTTTCAATAATATTTGTTACAGAGTTTGAGTTCATGTTTTTTGTTTATCTGTCATAATTATAAAATTCTTTTGGATGATTTCAATAAAAATGAGGTTATAATTATAAATATCATTATTTTTTTAATAAACCCTTTTCAGATAATTTTTCTGGAAGATAGGTGTCAGTAACATAATCAAGACCATATTTTGCTAGAGCCTGCTGTTCTGATTTTTTACCTAGTTTAAGCTGCAGTTTTATTTCTCCCTCCCAGAAATCATCCTTGAAACGAGGGTCACTAAGCTCACTTTTTAAAGATTTAATATCTCCTTTAGTTAGTTTATCAGTAGGCAGATCATAATTTTCTATATCTGAGGGTGTGACTCCAAGATATTGTGCTGAAGGAGTAGCAAGATATTCAGATATATGCGCAGTTTTGATAGCGCCATATGCCACACTTCCAAATATACGGAAGCTCCAAGGATCACAGTCAGTAAAAACCAAAACAGGAACATTTTTTTCTTCACTAAGTCTTTTTATAAAACGACGTGTAGAACGAGCAGGCTGTCCTTTAAGATGTACAAGCAACGCGTTATTGGTTTGGTCGAAACCGTTCTCTACCAGCCGATCAAACATACCACCGGTTTCTATAGCTAAGAGAAAATCTACGTCGACATTTTTGAAACTAATTTTTTCAGGCTCTACGTTATAGGGAATGTTATATCCGGCATCTCCGACATCATCTTGACAATGAATTCTTCTTTTCTTTTTATTACGTGTAAACTCCTCTATTTCAATATCACCCATCATTCTTGCGCCGTCTTCCTCTGGACGTAATTTAAAATCTTCACGCATACATCTTGTTATAGTTTCCAAATCCTCTGCTAGATTGTTAGAGTCTTGTTGATTACTGAATTTAGCGTAATCCCATCCTTCAGAAATATAATACATTTCTCTTAAAGTAGAGGATTTTTCCGACTTAATCATATCTTTGATAAAATCAGTCATATACATCGTTCTTAGAAGCATATATGCTCCGCTTAAAGATTTAGCTGAACGTTGACTTTTCTTTTTACCATATTTCCATACGTTTAATTTTTCATCAAAATCAATATTTGATTTAGTTCTAGTGGGGAGTTCGACATTAGGTATATCTGCCTTTTGAAAATCTTTATAGATTTTTTCTGCAATTTTATCTATTTTATTTTTCACTTCAGCATAGTCTTTAGCCATTTTCTTAGTCACCCTCCCATTTATCAGCACCGATTACATATGACGGATTTATTTTTTCGATATATAGATCATTTTCATCTAAATCTTCCTCTTCTAGACCTGCTAGTTCATATTTTATATCAACTTTTTTAGTAGGATATATGTCTGGTAGGTTCCATTTAATGTAATTTTCAGTTACTTCCGCTGGTTTAGGATTTGCAGACCCTAAGATAGCTTCCTTCGGTATGACTGCATATAGATTAAATTTCTGAGGTTTATTTTTATAGTTTACAACCATGATGGTACTTTTGGTAATTGTACCTTCTTTTTTCCCCTCTTTATGACGATCTAGTAGAGTGGTTTGTAAAGCATCTTTTCTTTTTACTTTTTCGTATTCTACGACGTCTTCTATCCAGACAACATCCATTATTTTAGTGATGACATCATCAAGGTTAGGTACGGGTTTTTCCAACATTTTAGAGGATTTCTTAGCTATCTCAGGTAAAATCTTGGTTATTAAATCAAATTTTTCTCTTGTTTTCTTGCGTTTTTTCTTTTTGTGTATATGTTTTTTGACTTTTCTTGCGCATTCTCTAAAAGCAAGTTTAACTTCTTTTTCTATCTCAGGTACATCTGATATTGCTTCTTTACTTTCTGATGTGAAAGGAATCTGAGTCGATGCTACATGTACTAAAAAAATAGCCGGACCAGCAGGTATTCCTTTTCCGCCTTTTTGATCTAACCCGTATCGTCTCCAGTCGATTGATGATATAGCTTTAGTAGTAACGCATCCTCCTTGTTGATAAAGTAGTGGTACACGGTTTGCAAACCGCATGATTTTAACTTTCCGATCTTTCGGTAGTTTACCTCCATATACTAGACCTACTTCGACTTGAAAGGGATTTCCTGAGTATACAGATGTTTGTCTAGAGGAAGTTACTACAAATTCAGGGGAGATCTCTTTGGTTTCATGTCTTAAGCTTCTTTTAATCAGCATCTCGCTGATTGGTGAGAGACAATCTGTCGTAGGGGCCATTACTTTTACTTTTTGAAAAGCTTTATGTAGTTTCCTGAATTCGGATCTTGTCATTCTGCTAGGTTTGAGATCTTTTTCTAATCCTGCTTTTTCAATGGCTTGTTTAGCTGCTCTGGTGCCTACGCTACTGAATTCATTTTTAAGAAAAGAACTAAGTTTTCTTGACCTTGTTTTTTTAGCTATTTTTATAAGTGTACCCAATTCTATTACATGAGGATGAGGCGTAATTTCTTTAGGTTTAGCTGGTAGTTTATCTGCAGTTCTATCGAATAAATGTTCTGTTCCGTCAGGTTCTTTAAATTTTATTTGTGCATGTGGATTTACGATAGAAGTATTCTGCAGATACTCATAGACATATCTTCTTGCTCTCTGATAGTCACCAATTATAAAAGCTTCAAAACGAGTTCCTGTATCTTTATCTTGCCATTGTTCCTTATCGTATTTTATTACTTCAGCTCTATTTTTATTGGTTTTAATTGCAAGTTCTACTATCCTTGCAGGACGGTTTTCAGTTGTTTTTGAAATAACTTTAGTGTGCTTCCCGGTGCTCAACTGGCTGTATAAAACTACTGCCGATATCCCGATTCCTTGTTGTCCTCTGCTTTGAAGAATTTGATGGAAACGTGATCCATATAAAAGTCTTCCAAAAATATGTTTAATTTGTTTTTTAACTATTCCAGGACCGTTATCCTCGATTATCAGTTTGACTTCGTCTTCATCTTCACCATTTTGAATTTCTACATATATATCTGGGAGTATCTCTGCTTCTTCACAAGCGTCAAGACCATTATCTACTCCTTCTTTTATACTTGTTACCAATGCCCTTGTAGGGTTTCCAAAACCAAGGATATGTTTATTTCTTTCAAAGAATTCAGCTACAGATATTTTTTTCTGTTTTTTTGCAAGATCATTTGCAGTTATTTTTGCCAATTTAACTTGTTCCTCCGTAAACACATTAAATATTTACTTTTTTTCAACTCTTTTTTTTGGATGTATTCTTCCTTATAAAAAAGATTGCATCCCAGATGAAAGTATTAGATGTTTTGATAAAATAATTATTTAAAAATTTTTCTCTAATTTTTTATTTGATTTTAGACACCGGCAATTTTAAAGTGATTTAAACGAAAAAAAAAAAGATTTTAGTTTTCTGACGAAGATAAAAAGATTTTTAAAAGAGATAAAGAGAAACTTTATACTTAGATTAAGAGAGAGGAGTTAGAGGATAGACTATTTTCTTTTCATTTATTTTTAGTAGTCTTATTCATCCATTGAAGGACCACCTATAGCTCCTCCTGATGAACCCTTTGCGGCTATGACATTATCTATTCTTAGTATCATTGTAGCTGCTTCTGAAGATGATTTAATTTCGTGCATACCTAACCTTAGCGGTTCTATGATATTTTCTTTTAACATGTCAACTATACCCCCGTTTTCGATTCCTACACCTGCGTTTTTATCGCCTTTTTTATGTTTTCTACGGATCTCTATAGTTGTATCAATTGGGTCAAGCCCTGCGTTTTCCGCTAAGGTTTTTGGTATTATCTCTACAGAATCTGCAAAAGATTCAATAGCCATCTGTTCTCTTCCACCAACAGTTGGGGCATACTCCCTTAGTTTTAAAGCAATTTCAGTAGCAGCTGCTCCTCCACCCGGAGTCATTTTTCCATCTTCTAAAGCGACTTTTACTACAAAAATCGAATCATGAAACCCTCTTTCTAATTCATCAAGAACATGTTCGGTACTACCTCTTAGAAGTATAGATACTGCTCTTGGGTTTTTGCATTTTGAAATAAAAGTCATTTTGTCTTCACCGATTTTTTTCTCTTCTACAACTCCGGCATCCCCCAAATCTTCCTTACTTAGATCCTCTAGATTGGCCATAATTTTTGCACCTGTAGCTTTAGAGATTTTTTCCATATCACTCTTTTTTCCTCGTCTAACTGCATATATGCCTTCTTCTGCCAGAAAATGTTGTGCTAAATCATCGATTCCTTTTTCACATATCACTACGTTAGCCCCACTTTTTTTGATTATATCTACCATTTTTTTGATCATGCTTGATTCTTCATCTAAAAAAGCTTGAAGTTGAGTTGGATCATTGATCCTTATGTTTGCGTCAATCTCTGTTTTCTTTACTTCCAAAGCTGTATTTAAAAGAGCAATCTTTGCGTTTTTGATTTGTTTCGGCATTCCATCATGGACTCTCTCTTTGTCAAGAATGATACCACGTATTATCTGGGTGTTTCCCATGCTGGCTCCTTTTTCTTTTTGTATTTGAATGTTATCGAGATCTACCGTATATTTTTTGTTTTCTTTTTCTGCTACTGTGGTAACCGCTTCAAATATTATGTCTGATAGCAGTTCTCTTGCTCCGCTGGCTCCTTTTCCTGACATTGCTGTCATAGCTATATTTTTTAACATTTCTTTGTCACTGCTTTTTATCGGCAAAGCAATTTGGTTTAATGTGTCTATAGCTTTTTCAGCAGCCATCTTATATCCTTGTGTTATAACGGTGGGATGAATGTTTTGCTCCAATAATTTACTTGCATTTTTCAGTAATTCGCCTGTTAAAATTACAGCGCTAGTAGTTCCGTCTCCGCATTCTTCGTCTTGTGATTTAGCTACTTCAACTATCATTTTAGCTGCAGGATGTTCCACATCTATTTCTTTTAGAATTGTTGCTCCATCGTTAGTTATGACTACATCGCCCATTGAATCGACAAGCATTTTGTCCATGCCTTTTGGCCCAAGCGTTGATTTTACTGCATCAGATATGGCCATGGCAGCCATTATGTTATTGAGTTGAGCCCCTCTCCCTTTTTCTTCTTTAGTTCCTTCTTTTAATATTATTATCGGTTGTTGACCTAACATCATATTTATTTCTCCATTTTAAAAATTTTAGATTTATTTGAAATTTTTTAAGAGCGAAACAATATTTTATATTTAAATATTGCCCCACTCTTTTTTTAAATGAAACAAAGTCAAAAGTTTTTTTTAACCTATTCCTTAACACTAAATGTTAAACTTATCGAAAAGAAAGGACATTATTTTTTTCTTTTTTTTTGGGATTTCATATTTTACCTCTTCAAAGATATAATTTAACGATGAATTCATTTATTTGTTTTAATTGATAAATTATGCCTTCAGAATTTTTGGAAAAATTTTCAAAGATAACTTTTTCCAAGGGATAATAATTTAAAAAAGAAAGAAAAATTGGAGTTACATCTATAGGAATAAAACCTTATTTTTTAAAGATAGAAGAATATCATCAGAACTATGCTTATGCTTATCATGGATATCCAGATTTCTTTTCTCCAGCTAAAAATCTTAGATCCGTCTAACATTCCAAAAGGAATTAGATTAAAAAATGCCAAAAAAGCGTTAATATAAGCTACCATAGATGAAATACGAAATATTATTCCCGAAGAAAAAATACTGATTATAAAAAACAAAGTTGAAAGAACGATATTTATAAACGGTCCAGATGCAGAAATTTTTCCTCTTTCATCCTTATTTGGATTACCTATAGTCTGTACGGCACCAGGAGCTGCAAAGACAAAACCAGTAAAAGCTCCTAAGAAAAGAGCGATTAACAATCCCATTTTAAACATCCTGAATTCAGACCAAAAACCGAATCGTTGAGCCATAAACTTATGAGCTATTTCATGACAGAAAAAAGCAGTAGAAATAGATAAGAAAGCAATTGGTAGATTATATAAAAAACCAGAAAATTGAAACAGTGGTATACCTGCTGAAGGAGTCAATGCAAAAGAAAACGCTATAGTTAATACAATAATAGATATTAGGAGATGATATAGTTCTGTTTGGCTGAAAGAAAAACCAGTTTTACCTCTAGATAAATCCCCCTGATCAAAAGAAAACAAAGAGGTAGGTTCATACGTATGGTAATATCTTCTATCATCCATATTTATTATCCTTCAAGAAACATTTTTTTTAACAGATTATCTAAAAAAAAATAGATAAAAAAAGGATATTAAATGTTTTATCTATTTTTGTTGAATTTCTCAGAAATTTTCTCGTATCTTTCCAGCTCCTCAATTGAGATTGGTTTGATTTTATCTAAAGCTTTCTCTAGATGTTTTTCTTCTATCTTAAGTTTTTTCATCTTATCTTTATCTATCTTTCCGACTTTTTTAATATATTCCCGTATAGCATTCATGACAGATTCCTTACATAATGCAGCGATGTCAGCACCGGTATATCCTTTAGTTTTATCAGCAAGATCATCGATATCTACTTTTTTGGCTAGAGGTTTATTTTTTAGATGGATTTTAAAGATTTCTTTTCTAGATTCTTTATCGGGTTGTTGGACGTATAGTAGTTTATCGAATCTACCTGGTCTTAAGAGAGCTGTGTCTATTAGGTCAGGTCGGTTGGTCGCGGCGATTACAACTATGTCTTTGAGTTCTTCTAGACCGTCTAGTTCTGTAAGTAGTTGACTGATTATTCTTTCGGTGACATTACTATCATTTGCCCCGCCTCTCCTAGAAGGGGCTATGGTGTCCATTTCGTCGAAAAATATGACACAGGGGGCTGCTTGTCGGGCTTTTCTGAAAGTCTCACGTACTGCTTTTTCGCTTTCACCAACCCATTTGGATAAAAACTCTGGTCCTTTGACACTGATAAAATTTGTTTCGCTTTCCGATGCAACAGCTTTTGCTAACAATGTTTTACCTGTTCCAGGAGGACCATATAAGAGTATACCTTTGGCTGGTTCCGCATCCATTTTTTCGAATAATTCACTGTATTTTATAGGCCATTCTACGCTTTCTTTTAGTTCTTCTTTGATTTCTTCTAGTCCACCTATATCTTGCCATTTTACTTTTGGTGATTCTATTACTACTTCTCTCATTGCTGAAGGAGTCAATGATTTAAAGGCTTGATAGAAATCATCTTGTGATGCTTCTAGTTTGTCGAGTAGCTTAGCTGGTATTTTACTTTCATCTAAGTCAATGTTGGGCATTATTTTTCTAAGTGTTCGCATTGCTGCTTCTTTGGATAATGCTGTTAAGTCTGCTCCTGAGTATCCGTGTGTCATATCTGCAATTTTTTCTAGGTTTACATTTTTTGCTAGAGGCATTCCTCTAGTATGTATTTCGAGTATTTCTTGTCTTCCTTTTCTGTCAGGTATGCCTATTTCGATTTCTCTGTCGAATCGACCGGGTCTTCGAAGAGCTGGGTCTAATGCGTTTACTCTGTTGGTAGCGCCTATTACTATTACTTTTCCTCTTTCTTCAAGTCCGTCCATCATTGCGAGCATCTGTGCAACAACTCTTCTTTCTACGTCTCCTTGTGTGTCTTCTCTTTTTGGAGCTAGTGAGTCTAGTTCATCGATGAATATGATAGATGGTGTGTTTTCTGTTGCTTCTTTGAAGATTTTTCTTAGGTTTTCTTCGCTTTGTCCATAATATTTGCTCATTATTTCAGGGCCGCTGAGTGAGAAAAAGTTTGCATTTGATTCGTTGGCTACGGCTTTAGCAATGAGTGTTTTACCTGTTCCAGGTGGTCCATGTAGTAGTACTCCTTTGGGTGCTTCTACACCCATTTTTTCAAATAGTTCTGGGTGTTTAAGTGGTAGTTCTATCATTTCTCTTACTTGTTTTATTTCTTCGTTTAGTCCGCCTATGTCTTCATATGTTATTTTTGGTAGTTTTTGTATTTCTTCTTCGGCTGTTTTTTCGCTGATTGTTATTTGTGTGGTGTTGTCGATTATTCCTATTTTTCCTGCGCCTGATAATTTGGCTACGGCAAAGTCGATTTTTCTTCCCATTACGTTTAGTTCTATTAGGTCTCCCCGCGTTACTGCTCTTCCTTCTAGGAATCTGTTTAGATATTCTTCTCCTCCAACTATTTTTAACTTTGTTGTGGGTGCTATGGTTATTTTGCTGGCTTTTTGTGCTCTGGTTTTTTGTATTTTTACTTTTTCGTCTATTCCTACTCCTGCGTTTCTTCTGGTGGCTCCGTCTATTCGTATAGATTCTGTTTTTTTATCTTCGGGGTAGCCTGGCCATGCTATTGAGGCTGTTTGTTTTTTTCCTTCGATAAGTAGTGTATCTCCTGCGGTTATGTTTAGTTTTTTAGCTATTTTTGGGTCTATTCTAGCTATTCCTCTTCCTGAATCTCTTGTTTTTGCTTTTTTGACTTTTAAGAATGTTTTATTTTGATTTGACATAATGTCTCCTCCTTAATTATTGTGTTATATGAAATAAAAATAAGAGAGATTTTTTTTGACTAACGATATATTTTTTTATCTATTCGATATCGATTTTTTCTCCTTTTTTATTCTGTTTTTTGGTTTTTTTGAGTGTTATGCTCAGTACTCCGTTGTTGAATTGTGCTTTTGTTTCTTTCTTTTTGACTTTGGCGGGTAGTTTGATTTGTTTTGTGAATTTATAGTCGGGATGTGTTGATTTTAGTATTAGTTTTTCGTCTTTTATTTCTAGATTGATATCTTGTTTTTCTAGTCTTGGGAGTGAAGTTGTTATGTATATTTCTTTTTTTGTTTCTTGTATGTCTATGAATGGTTCTTCTTTTTGTTCTATGTTTTTTTCTGTTGGTGGTGTTTGTTTTCTTTTTAGGTTTCCGAATTCATTGATATGTGTTTTTCCGTCGGGTGTTTTTGTAATTTTGTATCCGTATATTTTCGGTTGGTTTTGTTCTGAATAGTTTAGTTCATCTGGTATTCCTTGTTGGAACATTTCGTTCATTCTTTTTTGCATTTCTCTGATTTGTTTTTCGAAGTTGTCGAAGATTCTCGGTTGTTTATCTGGCCATATGTCGTTTGGTAGTTCGTTATTTCTTTTGTTTTTTTCATTTTCTTTATCTTTATTTTCTTTCATGATACCTTACTCCTAATTTTTTGTAGACTTTTTATTGATTTCGTTTACTTTAAATCAACATGTATGTATTTACATCTACTAGTTTATAAAAGTTTTGGCTAAATAAGCTTAAAGACGTCGAAAAACATAAGTTTTTGCGAAAATTTTATATTTCTAAAAAAACATAATATATTACAACACTATGGCAAATAAAATCAAAATCAAAAAGATAAAAACACCGCC
This sequence comes from Thermoplasmatota archaeon, assembly GCA_036625995.1. Classification (GTDB taxonomy): domain Archaea; phylum Thermoplasmatota; class E2; order DHVEG-1; family DHVEG-1; genus JAZKSG01. The sequence goes on from JAZKSQ010000029.1 coordinate 12,138, forward strand.
ACCAGGTAGCCTACGCAAGGATATCGATTTTATTTGCAAATCATTTGGATATTTTTCTTCAAGAGACAAAAATTGTACAGCTGGAAAAATATTTAGATTAATGGTAAAAAAAACTACAGGCGAATCCAAAGGATTAACTAGTGACGAAATCGCAGAAAAACTCGATCTTTCCAGAGGTACAATAGTATATCACTTAAACAACTTCATACAAGCAGGATTGGTCAAAAGACAAAACAACAGATATCAACTAAGATCAGACAGTCTACAAAAAAGTCTAAAAGAAATTAAACAAGATGTAGAAAGATTATTCAATGAAATGATGAAGATTGCAGACGAAATAGACAAACAACTAGGAAATTACTATAGATATTAAAAAAATATTATTATTAATCATATTT
>JAZKSQ010000030.1:0-12378 GCA_036625995.1 Thermoplasmatota archaeon
CAGAACAATGTGCAGTAAAAGGATATACTGAGATATGTAATATGACTGCTGGTAAAGACCATCGAACATATAGTTTGGCACTTGCAATACTTAATGAAGAAATACAACATGAAGCATGGTTTACTGAATTTTTAGGAAAAGGCCCATCAGGGCATTTTCGTAGACCTGCTGGTAAAAACAGTCCTTTTGTCTCAAAATTTCTAGAATAAAATTTTTTCTTTCTCCTTCATTTTTTTTTCTTCTAATAGTTTTAAATATTGTTTATAATGTATTCCTATATAACATGGTTTTTATAAAGGACTTATATAAATAGATAAAGTAGGGTTGTCTATAGGTATTTTTGGTGGACTTGGTCTTGGTTTAAAGTTGGTTAGTGAATTTATATGTAGATATATTAGTTTAGGGGCTATTTTGGTGATAATAACAATTGCTTCTATGTTGATATTATATTATAAAAAATAAAAAAACCTTTATTTTAATTTAAAGAACTTATATTTCAGTATAACCAATATCAAATTATTGGTATACTATGTAAAAAAATTTTTTTGTTTTATGTTTTTCTCATTTTCTTGGTTTGGCTAGTTGGTATTCAGATGTTGTTTTTTTCTGCTTTTATATTATCTTCTGAAAAAAGGTACTTTGTTGAATTGAGGGAATTTCGCTCTTTTGATTTCAAGTTTTTCGTTGCTTTGTACTCTTCTAAAATTATCATGATCTCTTCTAGTAAGAAGAGTTACAGCGTCACCGTCTTCACCTGCCCTTGCGGTACGCCCTACCCGATGTATGTATTGTTTAGGTGTCTCAGGTACATCATAGTTGTATACATGTGTAACATTTTTGATATCAAGTCCTCTGGCGGCTACATCTGTTGCTACGAGAACATCTGTCTTTTCTTTTTTTAATTTATTAAGAGATTTCTGTCTTTTCTTTTGGCTCATACCACCGTGGATGGCAGAAGCGTTTATGTTTTGTCTTCTAAGATTCCGTGCTACTATGCCTGTTTCTTTTCTTGTTGCACAAAAAACTATGGCAAGACCTTCTGTAGAATTTTTAAGTAGATGTACTAACAATGAAAATTTATCTTTTTGTTTAAAAATATCATAATAAACCTGGTTTAATTTATCTGTATCAACGCATGATTGAGTTCTGACAAAGTCTGGATTTTTTAGATGTTTTTTTGCTATCCTATAGACTTTATGTGATACGGTTGCGCTAAACATTAAACTCTGTCTTTTTTTTGGGATATGGCTTATTATTTTTTCTACGTCATCGATGAATCCCATGTCAAGCATTCTATCTGTTTCGTCAAGAACAAAAAATTTTAGTTTTTTTAATTGGATTGTCTTTCTTCTTAGATGGTCTAATAGTCTTCCAGGTGTTGCGACGATTATTTGGGATTTTGGAATATTTTTTATTTGGGGTTTAATACTAACTCCGCCGTATATGCTGGTTGTGGTAAATCCCAATTGTTTTCCAAAATCTTTGAAGACGTTTGTTACTTGTATGCATAGTTCTCTTGTTGGTGTTAATACTAGTACCTGAATATTTCCATTGTTTTTTATTTTGTTTAGAATAGGTATTACAAAGGCAAGTGTTTTTCCTGAGCCTGTTTCTGCTTGTCCTACTACATCTTGTTTTTTTAGTATCTTAGGGATGCATTCTTTTTGTATCTGAGTTAGCTTTGTAAATCCTTTTTCTTTTGTTTTTTCTTTTAATTTAAAATTAATTTCTAAGTCATTAAAATTCATTTTATTACACCATTTTTTTTGAAAGAATTTATCAAAAAAAGTTTGTATTTTAGATCTTTGTTTTTTTTGTTTGTCCAATTTTTTCTATCGATTTTATTATCTTTTTTATTGTCAGAGATTTTTCTGTTATATTTTTTAAATCTAACTTTAGTTTATTTTTCATTTTAATCATTAGTTAGAACCTTTTTTTTGTTCGAATTCTTTTTTTAGTTATGTCTGAAAAAAATAAATTTTTAATTCATCTTTTTTTAAAATGAATACTTTGATTTTTATTTCCTTCAGTCAATTATAGTTTGTAACTTACTTATATAACTTTCTATATGGGTTTGACTTATTTTTTTTTAGTTATAATAATAGTTTAATGTCTAATTTTTCAGCTATCTCTTTGTATCTATTTCGAATGGTTACTTCGGTAACATGGGAGACTTCTGCGATTTCTCTTTGCGTCCTTCGTTCACCACAAATGATACATGCAATATAAATAGTTGCTGCAGCCATTCCAGTAGGTCCTCTACCATTAGTAAGTTCTTGTTTTATGGCTTTTTTTAAGATATCATTTGTTTTAGTTACGACATCATTGCTAAGTTTTAACTTACTGCAGAATCGAGAGACATAATCGTTGGGTGTGGTAGGTAATATTTTTAATTGTAATTCACGAGAAATTTTTCTATAATTTCTTCCGATATCTTTTTTTGTGATTTCCGAGACTTTACTTATTTCTTCTAGAGTCCTAGGTACATTGCATTGTCTGCATGCGGCATATAAAACTGCTGCAGTAATACCCTCTGTGGTTCTCCCTCTGATTAGGTTATTTTTTGCTACTTTTCTATAAATCATTGCTGCCGTTTCTCTTATGTTTCTGGGGAGAGTTAATACAGAGGACATTCTATCTAACGTGGAAAGAGCAACGATTAGATTTTTTTCTGTACCATCGCTAATTTTGGTTCTAGCATGGCATTTTCTAAGTCTAAAAATTTGTGCCCGGTTTTTTGATGGTATAGATCGTCCATAGGCGTCTTTGTTCTGCCAGCTTATAGTTGTAGATAGCCCTTTATCATGTCTTGTGAAGGTCATAGGTGTTCCTGTTCGAGATTTTTTTTCATGTTGTTCATTGTTAAAAGCACGCCATTCTGGCCCATAGTCAATAATTTCAGAATCTATTACAAGCCCGCATTTTTTACATACAACTTCTGCTCTAGGATAGTCTCTTGTTAGATGTATACTTCCGCATTTTGGACAGGTTGTCCTTTCTTCTATTTTATCTTGTTTTTTGTTTTCTTTTTTCAAATTGAATCAGATTTAGCCTTTTTATGAAAGTAAATAGTAAAATTAATGAGAGATTGTGAACAGTTTAATTTTATTCGTAGAGGGGATTTGATATCCCTATGCTTGCATCGAACAAACATTTACAATTAAGAAATCCGTCTCGGAAATTGGCGAAATACCCCATAGCTTGCTACAGCTGGGATAGCCAATTTCAGGATTTCTCATTTATTTTTTTTTTTGAAAAATCTATCCTTTCTTTACGTTTTTTGCTTTTGGTCCTCTATCTGATTTTTCAACATCGAATTCAACCTTATCCTCTTCGTTGAGACTTACGTCCGTTGGTAGGTCAGAATGATGTACAAAGACATCTTTTCCGTCTTCGCCGGTAATGAATCCGTATCCCTTAAGAGAGTTATACCATTTTATGTTTCCTTTCATTATTTTTCACCTCCTTAGATGAGTTATACTAATTTTTTTTTAAGAGATCAAAAAAAAAAAAACAAAAATTTCAAAAGTTCGAAAAAAATCGAAAATATGTGAAGTTTTTATTTCAACTCTTCTTTTTAGGTGTATAAGGAGTACCCCCTATAAATAGATTCTTGCAACTCTTTTTTTAAGAAATATAGGAAAAAAACATAAAAAAAACAGGTTTTATTGGTACATAAAATCTAATACCAACTTATTTTAGATCAAAGGTTTCAAAAAGTTTATTGAATCTTTTTTCTTTATTTTAACTAAGATCATTGATTGAAATTTAATCAAGAAAATATTTTTTTTAGTCTAGGTTTTTTTATGTTTAATTATCTTTTTTTTGAATAATTTAAAAAAATTGTTATTGAACCGATGATTAATATTGCTGATATTGCGATTATTGCTGTATATGCAATCTGAGTTTGTACCCCATAGATTGCGTCATCTGTTATTCTTTTTATGTATATGCCAATTAACGCCCATATTATTACAGCGCTATAGGCATAATCTTTTCTTTTCAGAAGAACAAGTATGGTGATGAATGTAGCAACAGCAATTACTAAAATCGCCCATATCTCTTCGCTGATTCCAAAACCATTCCAGCCTATTCGTACTAATACTGCGGTTACATTTGCAATTGTCGCAACTGTAATCCATCCTAGATAGACGCTGATGGGTATATGTAGAAAAATTTTTTCTTTAATCGATACTTTATCTATACCAATATTTAACCTTAAATATATTGCAAGTAAAGATAAAAACAGGACACACATCGGTATTATTGACAGGATGATTTGTTCATAATGCCATAAAAAGATCCAGGATATATTAGCTAAACTTGCAAGTATGAAAAAGTAGCTTATTTTTTCTAAAAATGACTTTGTTTTTTTCTCTTTTTTAAAAAGATCTTTTGCAAGATATACAACGAATAATATGATTAAAACGTATATTAGACCCCATATTGCAAATGTGATACCAGCTGGGGTAAAAAGATTAGGTATATTGTCTGAAATTTCTCCGGTATAGTTTCCCCCGATAGGTAGAGTATTTGCTAGACCATTTATAATAATAGTTAGAATGGCGGCAGATAAGTTTCCAACCTGTAGAAGTTGAATTTTTCTATCTTTAAACATAAAATTTTTTCTCTCCTCAAAGAAATAAATTTTTTCTAATAACTTAATAACTGTTGTTATACTTTAACATATGGTTTTTTTTAAACACAAAAGCTATATTCATGGATAACTTTTTAAATACATATTTCACTTTTAGATTATTAAATCAAATATATGTTACAATAAAATAGGGACAGGTCGCTTAGATAAATTTGTGTATTAATAACTAACTATTTAAAATGAAATGAGGTATAATTGAATGAAAAATGATTATTTTAAGAAAATAAATGTTATTTTTCTGATACTTGTTTTATTATTAACCGGATGTATACAAGAAGATAAAAAAAATGGGGATAAAAAAGATGTTGAAAAAAATATTGAAGAAATAGCAAAAGAATTAATGATAAAATTCGAAACTGAGTCATATGCTTATATATATAACTCTTTTTTTACAGAGGAAGTTAAAAAACAAGTCAATCCAGGTCAATTGGAGGGTATATGGAAACAGATTACAACAACATATGGCGATTTCATTGATATAACATCGATTAGGGGGACACAGGAACAAGGATACAATGTTGTTTATGTAACATGTAAATATTCAAAAGGATTTTTAGATACCCGAGTAGTATTTAATCAAGATAAACTTATAGCCGGATTTCAGTTTGCGCCATCTGAATCACCTGAACAGTATCAAACACCAGTTCATGTCAATAAAAGTTTATTTATAGAAAAAAATGTAACTATAAGTACAGGTACAAAGTGGGAGCTACCGGCAACGTTAACCAAACCCATCGGCGAAGGACCATTTCCGGCGGTGGTTTTAGTGCATGGTTCAGGTGCAAATGACAGAAATGAAACCATAGGTCCTAATAAACCATTTAAAGATTTAGCATGGGGTTTGGGATCTAGAGGAGTAATAGTTTTAAGATATGAAAAAAGAACAAAACAATATCCTCATCGTATGTCGCAAATGATATCTAATTTGACTGTTGAAGAAGAAACCATTAATGATTCTTTAAAGGCTATTGAATTATTAAAAAAAGAAACTAATTCATCTAACATATATGTTTTGGGCCATAGTCTTGGAGCTACTCTTGCCCCAAGAATAGCCAAAAGAACTGACGATCTTTCTGGAATAGTAATGATGGCAGCGGCTGCAAGACCTATAGAAGACCTGGTTTTAAATCAGACGCTCTATCTTTCAGAATTAGATGGAAAAGTTACAGATGAGGAACAAAATCAAATAAAGTCTGTAATGGAAAACGTAACAAAAATTAAGAATCTGAATATATCCGAAGAAGAGGTTGTTTTAGGAGGAGGGCTGGCATACTGGAAAGACTTATCTGAATATGATCCTGTAGGAACTGGGGAAAATCTTACTATTCCTATCCTGATATTACAGGGAAAAAGAGATTATCAAGTAACGTATGAAGATGATTTTAAGATTTGGAATCAAACACTTGGAGATAAGGGAGATGTGGTCTTAATAAGCTATCCTTCTTTGAATCATATTTTCATGTCGGGTAGCGGTCAGCCGAGTAACGAAGAGTACTTTATTCCGGGTAATATTTCAGAAAAAGTAATCAGAGATATTTCCGAATGGATAAAAAAATAAAAAAATAATTTTTATTTTTCGTTATGTTGAAAAATATCTTCGATTTTCGCGTCGAAAAGTTCAGCTATTTTAAACGCTAGTTTCAAAGGGGGATCATCTTTTCCTTTCTCTATGGCTATTATTGTTTGTCTGGTTACTTTTAGTCTATCAGTAGTGCTTGTTGTGTAGAATCGTGCATTGCTCTGTAGACCTCTAGTTTATTTTCCATAGGTTTCTTTATTCTCCATAACCATATTCTTTGTTATAATATTTATAAAAAGCCATGTAGGTTGGAAGTAGTATTGTATCAAAGATTGCTGAGAAATAAGAACCTGAAGAAATTGTTAACGCTGATCTTTATTTTGTCGATAAAATTGGTTTACCTTCTAATCTTTCTCCGTCTAGAGCAGATGGATTAAATTCGATTATAAAAAATATTAGATTGTATGCTGAAAGTTTTACTAAAAACTGATCATTATCTTGATTAAGAGATTTTATCCTATTATTTATATTTTTTTCATGATAAAATTTTAGAATAATGTCACTCAAAATTATATAATTTAACGACTTCTTCAGAACTAAGTGGTCTATTATATATACGTAAATCATCTATTTTACCGTCAAAATAAAATATTTCTCTGTTCCAAAAGCCTTTCCCTAGTGTTAATGATTCATGCATTGTTGCGTCTTTAAAGAATTCTGCCGTAAAACTATTTGCAAAATTATAATGTCTATCAATCATTTTTTGTCCATTTAGATACCCTGTATTATAACCTATGTTATTATGATATCCTACTACGACTACAAAATGATACCATTTATTTTCTCTAAGATTCTTATTTGAATCAAAACAAAGCGAAGGGTATAACTTGCAACCATTTGAAAAAAAGGTGAAATAGATTTTCTTTGATTGATTATGTAATGGATCATGACCAAGTTCAATTATTAATCCGCCGTTTGCATTATTTTTAACGTCACAAGGTGTTTTTTTACCATATTGAAACAATGGTGCTATTGCATTGTCTGTGGGGATGTAATCGCTTTTAAACCAAAAAGAGATAGTTCCCTGTTTAATATTTCTAAGATGTTTAGGTGTTGGAGATTTATTATTGGGGATTTGTACATAATCGTTTATTCCATCAAAATCAAGAGCTCCTTTTATTTTTCCGTCTGTCCATTTTCCACCGTATACTGTTCCATTAACTCTGTATTTTGAAAAGTCTTTTGCAATTGTGCCATTTTTTTCATCGAAGGTATAATGTGCTATTAATCCTCTTGAAATATCTGGATTTTTGGTATTAATATCATTGAAACAGCCGGACAGCATCAAAAGGATAATAGTTAATAAGGATATGATTATCAATTGCTGATTCTTCATTTCTTAAACCTTATAAAGATAAGTTAATTAAATACTATTTAAAAATTTAGATTAAAATTTTTATAAATTTAGAAAAAAATATTTTTTTTCAACTGATTGTAAATATATTTTTTTTGAAATTGGTAAGTCTACAGATTAGTTTCATATGTATAGTGATAAAAAAATATTAGATAAATAGGGGAGGCAGACGAAATCGTATAAAAACTTATATAAACTGTTTTCCATCCTAACCTTTGGTTGATTAATTATGATAGAGGCTTTTGTCCTATTGACATTAGAAGGAGATAAAGTGGAGGAAGCAATTAAGAATATAAACAAAAAAATACCGGAGGTTAAAGAGGCAAAAGGAGTAACAGGTCCATATGATGCAATACTTCGAGTAGATGCAAAGGATCTAAAGGAACTTACAAGAGAAATTGTTTCTAAAATTTATCGGATAAATGGAGTAATCGATACAACTACAGCGATAGTAATAGAATCAAGTGAAGATGGATAATACTTTTTCCTGAATTTTGTCAATGTCAAAGGATACCTCTAGTAATAAAGATTTATCATCCCGCAAAAAAGATTATGCTAGAAAAAGAAAAATACTGAAAAGAAGGAAATTAAGAAGAGAAAGAATACTCCTTCATTTGATTAGAAAAAAGACAAAAATCACTACTTTTAAAATATCTACCACTACAGTTGAAAAACTTACGATAACTCCAATAGAAGGATTGGCGATTCTTATAGGTACACTGGTGGGAGCTGGAGTTCTTGGTCTACCTTACGCTGCATCAAAAGTCGGTTTTTTCCCTGCAATAGGGATCTTAATAGGAGTAATGTTACTCATGCTTACTACTGCATTCATTGTTTTAAAACTATCTGCTGAAATGAGCGGAGCACAGATGAGTACAATCGCTCAGAGTTCCCTGGGAAAAGCCGGTGGTTGGATAATGTATATCAGCATAATGATAATGGGTTTTGGTGCTTTCCTAGCTTATATATCAGGGATGGGAAGTATTTTCACAAATTTATTTGGAATAAACGAAACCTTGGGTGCCATTTTATTTTGGATACTTGCTTCTTCTGTAATATACCTAGGTTTGGAGGCCAGCGGGAAAACAGAGTTGATAATGAATCTTTTACTTCTAGCTTTATTCATAGGTGTTACAGGTATGCTTTTCCCACATGCAAATCTGGAGAATGCACTCTATGTAGACTTAGGAGGCATATTTTCCATGGTAGGTGTTGTAATATTTGCTTTTGGATTCCATACGGTTATACCGGATGTTTACAGAGGACTTGGAAGCTATGAGAAAACAAAGAAAGTTGTTTTACTGGCGTTTCTTATCCCTACGGTCGTCTATACAGTTTTTATGATTGTATTCCTGATGACATTTGGCAGAAATACTCCCCAAGTAGCAACCCAGGGTCTTAAATTAATTTATAACGAAATAGGAAACATTGCAGGCAATGCATTACCTTTGGTTGCTATTACGACAAGTTATATCGGATTAGGTCTTGCACAGCAAAGTAATAGTAAAGAGTTTCTAGGTATAAAAAAACCGTTTGCTTGGATGCTTACTGTACTTCCACCAGTTATTGTTTATCTTGCTGGTGTGAAAAACTTTGCTGATGTTCTATCATTTGCTGGTAACACTGGAGATATGATGGCTTTTATATTTCTCCCTATATTGATCTGGATAATAAGACGGGTTGTCCCGATGTTTAGATTAAAAATTAGAAAGCATATGTAAAAACTTTTATTCAGATTATGTGAATCTATCTTTGATAGTTGATTTTCTTAGCATTTTTTTCTAAAAATTGGTTAATACCAAGTTCTCTCTATTATTTTATCCTGATGTAGAGACTGTCTTAAAATTGTATTGAAAAAAGTAAAGAAAATACTACTTTTTATCCTTTTTTTTTACCCTATTTTTTTCATAAGGTTTTAATAATGATAACGTTATTGTAATTTAAGCTGGTTTGAAGATTTGAAGAGGAGAGGGATGCCTAAATCAAAAAATACTTTCTTAAACAGTTTAAAAGATAAATTATTCAATAAAACAGATGATTTTGAAGCAAATTCTAAACCTGATATTGTAAGAGAGTTAAGAAAAGAAGAAAAGCTGGGTCTTCTTAATTCAAATTTTGATTCACCTGCAGGCAATATCATTATAAAGGACGATATGCCGGAAAAAGATGTAAAGAACAGTTCAACTATGTGTTCTAAAGAAAGGGACGGTATTTTTTCCATGGTAGATAACGGTCCAGTTGAACTCATTTTCGAATCAACTCCGTTTCCCATGGTTTTTAAGAGAAAAGATGGAGTATATGCTGTGGTAAACGAGTCTTTTTGTAGATTCATAGATAAATCCAAAGAAGAGATTATCGGTAGCACAGATTTTGAGCTTTTTCCTAGTGATAAAGCTAAAAAGTATGTAAAAGCAGATAGAGAAATTTTAAAGACAGATGAATCTCGTACTAAGTTAGAAAAAGTCACTGGTGACGAAAAAAGATGGTTGAAGGTTTCTAAAACACCTGTTAAAAAAAACGGAGAAATAATCGGTATTTTATGTTCGTTTTCAGATTTAACTGAAGATAAAAAACTTTTGGCTGAACTTGAAAAAAGCGAAAAAAAATATCCTAATTTGTTCGAGGAGGCCGGAGATGGGATAATAGTTCATGATTTAGAGGGAAATATTCTTGATGTAAATAATAAGTTGTGCGAAATATTTGGTTGTACAAAAGAAGAATTCCAGAATATGAATATCTTAGAAGATCAGCCTTATAGTGCTGATAAAGAAAGGCAACGACGTATTTTTGATAAATTATTAAGAGAAGGGCAATCCAAGTTTGAAGCCGATTTTGTCACTAAGTCTGGGAAAATTATTACTGGCGAGGTATCCTCCAGTGTTTTAAAGAGAGGAGATGAAAGATGGGTTCAGGCTATTTTTAGAGATGTTACAGAGCGTAAAAAGACAGAGAAAAAGCTACAAGAAAGCGAGGAAAAATACCGGGGGCTTTTTAACAGTGCTCTTTTTGGGATAAGCGTCCATGATTCAGACGGTAATATTATTGCTGCTAACGATAAAGCTGAAGAGATATTTGGTATATCTGAAAAGCATTTGAAAAAGAAAGATCTTGATTTTTGGGTTGGTAAGCTTCTTAGACCGAGTGGTGAGCCGATGAAACCATCTGAATTCCCTTTGGCGATTGTTTCGAAGAAAAAATCACCGTCAGAGGGAAAAGTTATCGGTTTAAAAATGTCGAAAGATGAAGGAATTAGATGGTTTTTGCACAGTGCCAGACCCGTATTGAATGACAAGGGAAATATTGAGAAAGTTATAACATCTTTTGTGGATATCACTGAGCGAAAAAAAGCTAAAAAAGAAATGAAAGAAATTAAGGAAAGATACGAAGCTCTTTTTAAAAGATCTATGGATGCGGTTTATATTCACGATTTAAATGGAAACTTTATGGATGCTAACCAGGCGGCTTTAGATTTACTGGGATATGATAGAGATGATTTAGATAACCTGAAATTCAGTGATTTATTGGTTAAAAACCATCTCAAGAAAGCATTTATGACGCTTAAAGAAGTTCTTAAGACAGGTTCACAGGACAAGTTGACCAGGTTTCGTTTGAAAACAAAGGATGGTGAAGAAATTCTTCTGGAAACTAAATCTTCTTTAATTTATAAAGAAGGAGAGCCATACGCTATTCTTGGTATTGGAAGGGATATCACCCTTAGAGAGGAAATATTAGAGCATCTTAGAAAAAGTGAGAAAAAATACCGGCAGCTTGCTGAGACCACGGCGGCGGGTATACTTGTTGCCGACAGGGCTGGTAAGTTGATTTATGTTAATCCTGCTTTGGAGGAAATGTTTGGTATTCCTTTTTCCGAATCTGCAGGTACATCCTTCAGAAAATATTTATCTAAAAAATCTTACCTTAAGGCGATGAAATTACTTAAAAATCTTAAGAGAGGAGAATCTTTTAAGAGAATTGAGCTGCGGGCGACACATAAAGACAGAGATGATTTTCCTATAGAAGTTTCTGCTTCGCCTATGATAGAGGATGATAAGTTTAAAGGTTTTGTTTGTGTAGTTGAAGATGTAACAGAAATAAGAGAACAGGAAAAGAAGCTGAAGGAAAGTGAGAGCCGTTTTAGAAAACTTTTTGCACAATCCAATGACGCAATTTTTATTCATAATATCGATGGAGAGATATTGGATGTAAACCATCGTGTATTGGAGATGTTGGGTTATAGTAAAGATGAGATTTTAGATAAAAATATTACATCATTACATCCAAAAGATGAAATATCTAAATCTAAACATGCGTTTAAGAAGACCATAAAAGAGGGAGGCGTTCTTTTTGAATCACGTCTCATCAGAAAAGATGGGTCTGAAGTTTTAGTAGATATAAGTTCAGGCATAATTGACGAAGAAAAAGGAATAATACAAGGAATTGTCCGAGATATCACAGATCGAAAAAAAACTCAAGAAAAAATTAGAGAAGCTAAAGAAAAGTTAGAAGATTTAAATGAAAACCTTGAGAAAAAAGTAGAGGAACGTACAAAGAGGATTAAAAGTCTTTTGAGGCAGAAAGATGATTTTGTAAACCAGCTTGGTCATGACCTTAAAAATCCTTTGACTCCACTTGTGACTTTATTACCTGTTATTAAGAAAAAGGTTGACGATGAAAAATTGTTGAAAGTATTGGAAGTCTTGGAAAAAAATACTGATTATATGAAGAATCTGGTGAAGAAAACTATTGAACTTGCAAAGCTTAATTCATCTAAGATTGATTTTGATTTTG
>JAZKSQ010000031.1:0-12227 GCA_036625995.1 Thermoplasmatota archaeon
GAATATAATGGCTTTATACGCTAAATATGAAACAGATACTTCATTTGATTATCTTATCTTATTGCTCCTTAGCAATTTTAATGAGATTAAATACTTTAGAGATGTTTAATCTTTTATTTGAGGGACGCTTGATTTTTTTACCTATAATTGACCTTTTAATTTATATTTATGTTAAATATTTCACGTAGTTATCAAAGATTTGAGCCATTCTCTCTTGATCTCCAGCGGATCTGTAATCTTACCCTTCATAATTTTCGATATTATTTCACGTGCCCCCCCTATTCTTGTCAGGATTTATACTCAAAAATCAAAGAAGTTTATAAGCTTTTTAATTATGATGTATATGAGTTCATTAAAGAGAGGCTTTAACTTGAAGAAATAATGGTGGAAAGATAATTATGCCTTTTTGTAAAATATGCGGAGAAGAATATCCTCCCGAGGAAATGACAGATGAAGGAATATGTCTAAATTGTGCATCATCTATGATGCAAAAAGATGGTATTGATATGGGTTTAGGAGATGAGTTTATCTAATCTCGTTTGATAAATCCTAAATTTTATAGTTTTACCTATGATAACAAGGGATGGTTATGCAGATAAATAAGGAAAAGCAGAATATTATAAATTGTGATGGAAATATACTGGTGACGGCTAATCCAGGTACTGGTAAAACACTGTTGTTGGCTCATAAATATGTAGATCTTTTAGATGAGGGTATAGGTCCTGATGAGATTTTATGTTTGACTTATACTAGGAAAGCTAGGAAGGAGATGCAGGATCGTATTACAGAGATTATAAAGGAGAAAGATTTGGATGTAGATCTAAGTGAACTTAACATTCATACTTTTCATTCCTATGCTCATGAACATATTGAAGAGGATAGCTTGATTTCACCGGATCTTCTTCGTTATTCGATTTTTAGGTATCTTAAGGAAGATGAGGTTCTTACTTACTCTGATAGGTATCTGATTGATACCATTGTTCCGAAGATGGAGACGTTGATACGTTATCTTAAAAGCTTTGGAGTTACTTTAGATGAGATAGATGTAGAGGAGGCAAAGCAGTTTTTAGATGATTTTAAAAGTTATACAAAGGAAGAACTTGAAGATTTTCTAGAGCAGTTTATTGATATATACAGATATTATGAGGAGATAAAAAAGGAGCATGGAATTGATTATCCTGATATGCTTATAAAATTTTTAGATTTAACTGACACTCTAAATTATAGACATGTTCTAGTAGATGAATTACAAGATGTGAATGAGATGGAGGCAGATGTTGCATTGGCATCTGCGGAAAGGTTTTTTGCTGTTGGGGATCAAAAGCAGGCTATATTCGGTTTTCAGGGTGGTTCAATTTTGAATTTTGAGAAGTTTAAAGATTCAGATAAGTTTGTTTTATCGGAGAATTTCAGGAGTGTTAACGCTGTGTTGGACTATGCCAGAAGTTATTTCTCTTCTAATACAAGTAAAGATCATCATGTAGAAGATTTGAAGGATCTGGAAAACAAAACAAGGGGATACGGCGATAAACCTGTTGTTTTCGATGTGGATAGAGATGATAAAGTTAGAGCTGTCTGCACTTTGGTTTGTAAAATAGCTGATGATGAAGGGCAGGTGGGTATAATCACTAGGACTAACCGGCAGATAATGAAGATTTCTGAGGAATTAAAAAACAGGGATATAGATCATTCTTCAACGTTTTTTTCCTCTTCTTCTGATGCCCAAACTCAGATCGTCAAGTTTTTAAGAGGTGTTTTAAGCAATGATGTATATGATGTTAAAGAGGCTTTGTTTACACCTTTTTTCCCGGTATGTCTGCAGGAGGCTTTTGAGTTAGCTGAACAAAAAAAGATTACTCTACAGGAGATTTACAACAGGTGTCCTCAAGTAAAAAGGATAAGGGAGGATATAGCTAATGTGGAGGATGTTTCCCGTTTATTTCAAGATAAAATAATTCCGGTTTCTGTTACTTATGGAGAGGAATATCTTCTTGCTTCTCTTAAATTGATGGATGCTTTTAGAGAGGCGATGAGGGTTATTGATGATAAAAATATTGATAATCTCTGTGTATTTTTGGAATCCTGTGATTTGTTGACCACTGGTTCTGGTGTAGAGAAAAATGTGATGTTGACTACTGTTCATAAGGCTAAGGGTAAACAGTTTGATAAGGTTATTTATGTGCCTTCTAGGATGAATAACAGAGCGAATTTTCAGGATGCTGTGGTTACTGCTATTTTAAAATCTAATGGTGTGGATCCTGAGGAGGAGTTGGAAGAGGAGTCGCTTCGTGTTGACTTTGTAGCTATGAGTAGAGCTAAGAATAATTTGTTTGTGGTGACTGATAAACCTAATGATTATCTTAATGATTACGCTTCTTTAGAAACGATTGAGGCTTTAAATGAAGGGGAATCTGTTTCCTCGGAGCTTAAAACTAGGGCGTATACTTTGTTTTTGAATGGGGAATACGAAGAAGCTAAAAAGTTGATGGAAAAAAAGGAGCCATGGCTCAGGGGTTTTATTGAAAATTATTTCGAATCCTTAGATAGTGTTTCTTTTTCCAGGGTTAAAAAAGACCCGTATAAATATTTGAAGGATAATATTTTAGATGTTTCTGGTTTTTCTCCAGCTATGTCTTTAGGTAGTGGGGTTCATAATCTGGCTGAAAAAGTTTTGAAAGATGAGGATTATGAATTAACCGATGAGCTTAAGCCGTATAAAGAAAATATAGAAAAGTTGGTTGAGGAGGTAAAAGATGTTCATGGTTATCCTTTGGTTGAGCAGGTTGAAGAATCGTTTAAAGTTCCTTTGTCAAAACTTGCTGGTGTAGATGAGGAGTTAGATTTTGCTGGTAAAATAGATGTTGTTTTTAAGAACAGGGATGGAAAATATTTGATTGTTGATTGGAAAACCAGTAAAAGAAAAAATCGTAGTTCGGATCATAGAAGACAACTGTTGGTGTATAAGAAGGCTTTCAGTTTAAAGTATGATGTACCTGTGGAGGATATCAGGGTTGCTATTGGATATGTTGGTTTAAAGAAAAGGATTAACGATGGAAACATTAGAGCAGAACTAGATGATAGGCAGCCTCAGTCGGCTTCTTTTGATACTTTTAAAAAGCATCTAAGTAAGGTTTTATCTTGGAAAGATGATGTTGATTTGTTTTTCGAAGAGTTGTCCGATGTTAAAGATGATGACCCTTTGTTAAGAAATGTTATTGAACAATATAATAAGGAGATATAATGGTATTAGTAAAATAACGAATAGTAAAATGAAGAAAATTTTATATATAGTGGCTAATTATAAAATTATAACATTCCATAAAAAGGAATTATTATCTATGTCTTTCAGTGAAATAAGATGACTTTAAAAAATCTTTGTAATAAAATGAAAGGATTCTACGATTCTGATGATGATAACATTCTTCATGATTTCTTTATTCCTGTTTTATCAGAATCTAAAAAATATGAACGATTGGCTGGATTTTTTTCTTCGAAATCATTGGCAGTATCCGCTAAAGGAATAAAAAATTTTATTAATAATGGTGGGAGGATGAATATAATAGCCTCTGCTTGTATTTCTGATAAAGATATTGAGGCTATAAGTAAGGCTGAAATATTGCCTGAGGAGTTAATAGAAAAAAGAAGCCTAGAAGAATTAGAAAACATAAATGAAGATTTTGTTAGAGATCATGTTAGGGCTCTTGGATGGATGGTTGCAAATGATAAATTACAAAT
Source organism: Thermoplasmatota archaeon (assembly GCA_036625995.1). Lineage (GTDB taxonomy): Archaea > Thermoplasmatota > E2 > DHVEG-1 > DHVEG-1 > JAZKSG01. The sequence goes on from JAZKSQ010000031.1 coordinate 3,736, forward strand.
AAGAATAGCTTTTCCTGTTTCAGGCGAAGGAGATCCTTTGAAAACTGATCAGATGAAAGATGGGATATTTCACCCAAAAATTGGTATATTTACTGATGAAGAAGAAAATAAAATCTCTTTTAATGGATCTGACAATGAGACGGCTAAAGCGTGGGTTGGTAACGTTGAGATGTTTGATATATTTTGTAGTTGGAATTCAAACGAAGCTAAAAGGGTTAGAAATCATGAAAATGCATTTAAGAAATACTGGGATGGGAGAGCAAATAGAACAGAAATTTTTCGGGTAAATGAAGTTGAAAGTAAGTTAAAGGAACTTGCACCAGGAAATATCGAGGAGCTAAACTTAAATAAATGGTACAAATCAAAAGGAAAAAATAGTAAAAAACCAAAACACAAATGGACAAGAGAAGATTTATTCGATCATCAAAAAGATGCTATAGAGGCATGGGAAAAAAATAACTATAAAATATTATGGAACATGGCTACAGGAACTGGTAAAACTATTGCAGCATTATTTGCAGCTAAAAAATTACTTAATAATGGTGATAATTTATTAATTCTCGTTCCGACAAAAGACTTGATTAATCAGTGGAAGGAAGATATTGAAGATTTCTTCCCTTCGGCTGATCTACTAATATGTTCTTCTGATACATCGTGGAAAAGTTATATATCTGATTTTCTTAAAGTGAAAAAGGAATATCCTAGAATTATACTTAGTACGCTGGCAAATCCAACGAGTTCCCAAAGGTTCAAAGAAGTGATACTCAAAGAGGATTTTCTAAAACCCGAAAAAACCTTTATTATAGTTGATGAAGTACATAGATCTGCTTCTCCAAAGAGAAGAAAAAATATTAAAAAAATTCCTGCAAAAAAAGCTCGTATTGGAATGAGTGCTACGCCTAAGAGAAAATGGGATGAGGGGGGAAATAAGTTTCTTTATGATTACTTTACGGATGAACCATTTAGATACACCCTTGAGGATGCTATAAAAGATGGTATACTTTCTAAATATGAATACTACCCTATTTTCGTTAATTTAACTGAAGAGGAATTGAATGACTACGAAGAAATAACCTCAAGTATAAATAACATTTTTTATAAAGCTCTAAATTTATTAGATGTTAACCCTGAGGAAATTGAAATGTGGGAAGCGATTGAATTTCTAAAGGCGGAAGGATCGGAAGAGGCAAAAAAACTTGCAAAATCATTAGAAAAAAAATTTAATGAAAGAAGAAATATTGTTAAAAGAGCTGATAATAAATACGAGAAGTTAAGGGAAGTGATAGATAAGAATGAAGATGAATTTGAAAAATGTATAGTATTTTGCCCACCTAAGTCTGATTATCTTGATAGGGCATATAAAACTTTACTAGATAAGAGCCCCTTAAAAATACATGGTAATATGAACAAAAGGCTCAGGAAAGAAACGTTGGATGATTTTAAGAAAGGAAAAACAGATTATCTGTTAGCTATGAAAGTATTAGATGAAGGAATTGATGTCCCTAAATGCGATGCGGCTATTATTTTATCTAGTAGCAAAAATGAAAGGCAATTTGTACAGAGAAGAGGAAGAATATTAAGATCTTACTCTGGAAAGGAAATAGCGAAGATTTATGATATTGTTGTGATTCCTAAAGAAGTTGAGAATATGAGTTCTGAAGAGAAAAAAATATTAAAAGATGAAATTAAAAGAGTAAATTATTTCCTTAAGAGTGCCTATAATAAAGATGAAGTCAAAGAAGAAATTAAAAATTTAAAAAGCCGAATATAGGGGTGTTTTAATGAAATCAAATGTTAAAGAAGTATTTTATGAAAAAATCGACGATGAAGACTTTAGAGATTTATTGGAAAATATAGTAGAGTTAGAAGAGGAAAAAAGAAAAAAAACCCACATGCCTAAAGGTATAAAAAAGGAAATAAAAGAAAACATAATTAATTATTTACGGAAGAAGGGGAAAATAGCTTGATATCATGGAAATAAAAAAAGTTGAAATGAAGAATTTCAAACCATATAGAGAAGCCGAGATAAATTTCGAAGATAAGAGCGAGGGCAAAAACCTTTACCTTATTGTTGGTAAAAATAATGTTGGAAAAACTTCTTTTTTAGATGCTATAAAATGGGCATTTTATGAACATAAGCCAAGCGAGACGAAATCTTTTATGAATAAAAGAGCAAAGAAGGAAGGCAATTGTGTGACTGAAGTACATGTAATTTTAGATCATGATGGAAATACGTATGATTTTGAGAGAAAGGCTAAAATCAAAGAAGGCAAATTTTCCCAAGATGTTGATCTAAGCATCAATGGTGAGAAAAAAAGGACCAGTAAAAATGAAAAAATTAGTGAGTTGTTACCAAGAGAAATCTCAGAGTATTTCTTTTTTGATGGAGAAGATATTCGAAAACTTGCGAATACAGGCAGACAGGAGGAAGTGAAGGGCAAGATAGAGAGACTCTTGGGTCTAATAGACTTAAGAAAAGCAACTGATCATTTGGAAGATATAAAGAGTGATCTGAATAATAAAATAGATAAAGAAATTGCAAAGGAAACAAAGGAAACCAGGAAAGAGTTGGAGGAGCTTAAAAATGCCGGAGAGAAATTAAAAGCAAAAAAAAATAATTTAGACGAGGAAATCAATGACCTTAAAAAGAAAAAAGATAAACTGGAAAATAAAAGAGAGGAGTTAGGATTAAAGGGAATAGAGAAAAAACGGAAAAGTATAGAAGAATTAGATTCACAAATAACTCAATGTAAAAAGAAAATTGACAAATTAATTGAAGATCTGACAAAAATAAGGAATTATTCTTATTTATTTATACTTGAAGACAGAATTGATGAACTTAGTAAAGAATTAAATGAAAAGAAAGAGAATTCAGTTCCACATAAAGAAAAGATAATTAATAAGAGTATAGAAAAGGGTTCATGTATAATCTGTGGTCATACTATAGACCAAAAATCTGAGGATAGATTTAAGGAATTGCAAAATAAAGGTGCAGGTCAAAATGTATGGCATAATTTAGATACGTTAAATAAAGCGAAAAGTCATTTATCCAATTTGAAAAAGGACTTGGGAAGTCCAAGTGAAATCAGAGAGGCTTTAAGGAAGGAAAGAAAGAAAAAAAGCAATTTAAAGGATAAAAAACAAGATATAAACCTTGAGATAGACAAAGAGACAAGGAAGAAAAGTAAAAACTTAGCTGACAATATTAAAAAAATTAGAGAGAAAATAGATAAAAAAATTAAACATCAAGGCAAATTGGAAGACAGAATTGAAAATAAAGAAGATGAGATAGCAGAAAAAAGGGAAGATTGGAAGAAAAAGAAGGGAATAAATAGAAAACAGGAATCGCTGAATGAACAGTTAAATTTAGTCGAAAAATGTATAGGTAAATTAGAAGATTTGAGAGAAACTACAGTTAGTAAAGATAGAAAGGAAATAAAAAATAAAGTATGGAAATGTTTTGATGAAATATGGAAAGGCGATGAATATAAAGATATTGAATTCAAGGGAGAAAAAGGTTACGATTTCCAGCTTATTGAGAAAGATGGAGTAAAGCCTGATATGGATCAAATCGGTGACGGTGTAAAACTTATTGTTGCCATTAGCTTTGTCTTAGGTTTAAACAAATATAGCGGTCTTGATGCCCCTTTATTGATGAACGCAGTACTTGACCCACTTGATATAGGTGATCATGAAAGTTTAGTTAAATTTTTAGGGAATAGTGATGAACAAATTATATTATTACTTTTAGATGCTAGTTTAGAACCTGGTGATACAAGAAATATTATTGAAAAAAATATGGTTCAAGAAAACAGAATAGTTAAAAAGGAAATGAATTCATCTATTAGGTGAAAAAATGCCATGGATAGAAAATGTAAATAAATTCAGAGTATCAAAAGAATTTGATCATTGTTGGGAAGACATAGAAAACAAAAAGGACATCGGGCTTAGCAAAAATGCATTGTTCTTGTTGAGCGCGGCTGTTGGAATTATTAATGACAGAAATGAAGAAATCGAAAAAAAGGGGGAATCTATTAATTTTTACACACTTAAGAAGATAGACAGTTTCGATTTGAAAGGTGATACAGGTCGTGTAATCGATGTATTGATGGCTGAGAAATATCCTGAAGAAGATGTTAATAAACGGAAAGAAGCTCTGGAGGAATTTGCAAACTGGGGCGTTAAGAAGGTTCATGAACAAATTAATGAAATTGGAAGTATTGACGAAGATGTATTGATGAGTTCCCTATAATTTTCTATACCTGAAACCTTTGATTAACTACAAGTGCCTCTTATTAGATCTAAAATTATGAGGGATTAAGAGATTGTTGATCTATTCAAATTTTTTAAGAATATCTAATTTTTCTTTCATAGATGTTTTTAATGAATCAAGAACCACTTCAACTTCATTTTTCGTAAGGCCATAGAGATTAAAAACTATGGCATCTATCATATTATCTATTTCTATAATTTCTTCCTCAAGTTTTTCAGCTCTTTTTTTATTCTCAAGGAATTTGTTCAATCCTATCTCTGCATCATCTAATTTGGGAAGAGTTAGTTCTTCAAGCCTATCGATAACTGATTTAGTCTTAGTTGCCGTTTTTCTGAAACCAGCAAATCCTTTTCCTTTTTCAACGGCAATTTTTGTGAATTCTTCAATCAAGGCCAACATCTTTTCACTATCTGAAAACCTCATCGCAGGAATCATTTCAGTTTCTATATAACCCCACCTATCTGTTTCGTGTTCGCCTCCGTTTTCAGGTTTATAGCGAACAGAAATCTTCATAACTAGATCAGCTGCTTTTTTTACAAAGTCAACCCTACTTATTCTCAAGTTTTTTCTATCTTTGGAAGTATCTGTCAAGATAGTATTTGAAAGACCTTTGACAGGATCGTAAAGATCTTTAATGGCTTTTCCGTCAGAATAAGTTCCTAGATAATCCTTAATTTTGAGATTTATGTTATCTAAGATTTCATTTTTCTCTGAGATTCCATCATAATTTTCGTTTAATATATTCTTTGTATCTTTATCAGCTATCTTTAAGGGAAGCTGTTTTAAATCATTGGGATAAACGTGTAATCCTCCAGATATTCTTTCCAAAAAATAAAAATTAATCAATTTTGAATTTAATAGTGTAACAGCAAATTTCTCGTCAACCTTTTCTATTTTATCAAAGTTTATATCTTGGTCTACTATATTCTTGTTGTTGCGTTTAACATTCCGAATTCTATCCTTTCTAACACCTATATTTACCGTGTGTTCCGCATAATAATTCTCATTATCAAATGCAGCCCGGATACCGATATTACCTGATATATCAGGTACGAAAAATTTAGGATTTTCAAATAGCTCTTCAAACATTGGATTGTAGAGTGAATCTTTTTCATATATCAAATACTCTCCAGAATAACGAATATTGTATCTATCAATATTTCTCCCATTAATCATCTTACGAGCTTCAGGATGAGAATTATCTTTGACTACGTATTTATCTATATTGCCTGTTCTAGCTCCCCAATTGATATAGAATATATCTCCGTATCTATATTTATTTTCTTCTAATTTGTTTATAATCTCAATCTTATCTTTAGTCAAATTTAGTCTAAATGATATGTTTGGATTATTTTTAAATGAACTTTGATATGTCGTTTTGCTATCCAGGAATTTCACACCATTTGTATCCTCAGTCTCTTGTATCTTTACTTCATTTATCTCAGGATTCTTTTTTCTAATAATAAATACTAAATTTCTTACGGTCGCATCTTCAAACACTTTTGATTTGGAGAGATCTAATAATTTTTCGACAGAATAATCTTCAGAGAGTTTCTTTCTTACTTTTGTACCATATCTCTCATAAACAAATGGATATGGTACAATAAATGAAAATATGTTATTGTGACCTAATAACTTCATTGCTCTCTCCATAAAAGCTACATAAAGATCAAATCTGCCTTTTAAGAGATTATAAGTCAAAAGTTGATATTTTCTATCAAGTTCAGGAATATTTTCAATATTAACATATGGAGGATTTCCAATTACGGCATCAAAGCCAGGTTTCTCCTTAAAATCACCTTTTTCAAAGAATACTTCTGGAAACTCAAGTTCCCAATGAAAAAAATTCTTTTCCTCAGCAATCCTTCTACCTTTTTTCACCCAGCTTTGAGAATTCCTCCTCTTCCATTTCGACTCATTTCCATAATATGCCTCATTCACAAGATTCATATACCTGCTTTTAGGATCTTTACCACCAATATCTACATCAAAAAAAGTAGCTGTTCTAGCATCCGCCAAAGTTTTAACTCTCTTATAAGCCTTAGAATCTTTTATCTTCTTAAACAAACGCTCTTTTTTCTTAACATCATTAACTGTTTCTTCCTCAACCTCTAAAAGCTCTGATACCTGCTTAGTTAAAACCTCAATATAAGGAGTATAAAGATTCCCCTTCTTTTTCTCACCTGGAAAATAAGGGAGTTTATCAATTTCTGTACCAATGAGACTATTTCCACATTTGAGTCTATGATCCAAAAAATTCAGAGGATGCCCCTCCGCAAACGTAGTTAACCATAAAGACAATTTAGCAAGCTCCACGGCCAAAGGATTCAAATCAACACCATAAATACAATGACTTACAATTTCTCTTTTAGCCCATGCTTGATCTTTCTCGTTTTTGTCCCAAAGATTGTTTTCAACATCTCTATGAATAGCTTCCAAAAGTTCTTCAGCCATATAATCTGTTGTAGCGACAAGAAAATGCCCACTTCCCATAGCAGGATCCAGAACTTTAAGCTGTAAGATAGATTTTGCCTCACTTTCCCCTTTTCCTCTTGCCTCCTTTGTTTTTTCTTCAATTAGTTTTCCAACTGTATTCTCCACAATATATTGGACCACATAATCTGGGGTATAATAAGACCCGGTTGCTTTTCTCTCACCTTTATCAGTTACAAGATAAACCTCTCCTTTTTCTACAGCAATTGAATCACTATTTTCTACCTCTTTATATCCGCCATCTTTGTCAACAGATAAATCAGTATTGGCAACTTTCAGTTTATATTCAAGCAATTTTTCATAAATGGATCCAAGATGACGAATTTGCAATGTTTCGTAATCTACCCACTCTCCGCTTTTCCTTCTAGCTAGTAAATTTAAAGCTTCTTTAAGATAACTATCGCCAATACTATACTTCTCTAAGAATCCATGTTTATCAGGATCGAATAAACCACCATTGTAAGGAGGTATACCTTTCTCACGTATAATCTCCCAGCTGCCTTTATTAACTATATCAAAAGACTTCTTCAAAATGTTCCAACTATAATTGTCCTGAGAAGAAACAGTTTCTTCTTCAATTATATCCTTAGTAAAGTTCAGTAAAGAATAACGCTTTTTTCCATTCTCGAATCTAATGAGTTTCTTCGATTCAGCATAAAAAAGAAACAACAATCTATAAAGAAGAATTAGACAGTTATCATGGATAGTTTCTATATCGTTTTCATCGAGATCATTTTTATGAAAATTTAAAAAACCTTCGGATAGTATTTTAAGAGCTTCATATACATTTTCTTCTAAATCATCTTCAACTGCACGAGCAAAACGAATATTTTTATCATATATTCTATCTAGGAAGGATTTCTCTTTCCTTTTAAGAAAACTTTTTTGATTTAAAATTGTGTAAAAATATTGGAACGAACGAAGATCTTTATTAACTAATATCTCTTCAAGATCAAATTCTAGGTAGACATTAGAAGAAAAACCACTTTCTTTACAATAAAGACGCCACTTTTTACCATTTGTTAGAATACCCCAGTTTATTTGAGTTATTCTGAGATATTTTTTTATCTGAACCGCTGGATTACGTTTTTTCCCCTTATCTAATTCTTCATCCCATTTTTTTGCTTCTACTAATCCAACTGAAAGATCAAAATAACGGTCACTATCTTTTTCCCTATTTTTGATAGCTTCGTCCCTTGAAGACTCATTACCAAATAAAGCATAGTCAGGCCTATATTCTATACCTTTCTCGGATAAAACCGGTGGTTGAACATCCCAATCATGCTCTAATTTTTTCAAGATAGGTTTTATAAAATATTCTTCAAGAGTTGACTCTTCACATGTCTTTAAAATATCTTTTTTATTAATATACAGATCTCTTATTTCATCGAATAATTTCTGTGATTTATTTTCTGATTCAAGATATTCTTTGCATTCTGGTAGTCGATCTTTCAAAAAGTGTTCTGAAAAAAGTTCTCCAGTAAAATCAAAATTCCAAGAGTTGATATCAGTTTGCATCTGAATACACCAAAATATTTACAATTGCTGCATCATTAATTCCAGGATATATACTTATATTTTCTGAAAAAATAATCTTGTCTCCAAAAAACGAGTTAACTATAAACTCAATTTCATTCCTTTTGTTCTACTTTCTCTTTTAGTACCATAATTGCTTGTTCTACTAAGTCAGACACAGATCTAAATGGTTTATCATCTACAGCTGAAC